>JANNJF010000589.1:0-3238 GCA_031405715.1 Gammaproteobacteria bacterium
ATAACAAGATCCGCGTCATCCAGCGGCGTGCGTATGGGCTGCGTGATGAGGAATACCTGCGGTTGAAGATACTGACGTGCATGTTGCCGATCCTCTGAAAATGGTTGAAAATCACCCACACGAGTTCACGAAGACCCATAAATTAAGGCCACCTTCGGGTTAGGATGCCCGGGTTGTTCGGTCGTTATAAAGCCCTGCTTCCCACAGACAGGCCTAACCAGAGACGATATCTATTCTTATGGCAGGAAAATACGCCCTTCTAGTCTCCATCCTCCTGCTGCTCGCAGGCTGCGTCGGTCGGGACTTCACTCGGCCGGCCCCGGACAGCCTGCGACTCGGTCAGACAACCTGGCCTCAGGTGGCGGAAAGATATGGCAAACCCTTCAAGCAAAGTATCTATAGCCTGGACGGCATCGACATCGTGACGCAGATCTATGCCTATGGATCGCTTTCCGCGAGCCACCACCGCGCAAAAATAGACAGCGACGGCGCCGCACGCAAATTGGAATTCAAGTTCCACAACAATATCCTTGTTGGATACGTTTACAGTTCGTCCTGGGCGGAAGACCATACGGACTTCGACGAAACCAAAAGCGCGGAAATCATCAAAGGTGTTTCGACAAAAACCGACGTTGTGCAACTGCTGGGAAAACCGAGCGGGTATTATATTTACCCGATGATTGAGTCTCGCAGTGGAGACGCGGCCGTGTATTACTACACCGAGACCCGGGCCGGGGTGGCGAAACAGGCGCAGACGCTGAGTAAGTTGCTGGTGGTCACGTTTCAACACAACGGCGTTGTTTCCGATGTCAGCCTGAAGATGTCGCTGAAGTGACTTAGCAGATTCATAGAACCATCGGTAAGTACCCCGTGTCAGGGAGTATGGCACTGCGTGGGAGGGAGCCGTGGTTTTGCGCTTAGCTTTTTATGCAGGCGGCGGCTTACTGCCGCTTTGCAAAGCGGGAGCGATCTCCCGCACTCCAGATGAAAGATCAATTACCGGTAGGTCCATAAACTGTGCAGCAGAAACGTCGCCGGCGGCACGCTGAGAACCACCAATACTATGCCCAACTCATAGGGCAGACCGTAATGCTCCGCCAGACCGGAAACCGCCACCGCCAGCAGGCAGCCCAAGGCCGAGACCAGCACAAAGCGGCGCAGGTTCCTGCCATGCAGACGGCTGGAAAAACTCCAAAGGGTGTTGATCAAATAGGAGAAGACGGTGGCCGTGGCGAAGGCCACGCCGTTGGCGAGCATCGGTCTGGGCGATATCAGGTGAATAAAGCTGATCGCGACAAGCACGTGCAATCCGGTGGCCAGTAACCCCGACACCGCAAATCGGCGCCCCTGTTGTAACAGAGCCTGATAGCGCACTGGGGGCTATCCGGCGCGCAGAATGGCAAACAAGGAAACGCCGAAAGGCAGGCGGACGAAGCGCAGCAGGAAACGCTCGGCACTGAAGGTCTGACGTAACAGCCAGTTAACCGGCCCCGACGGCACATCTCTGCCGCTGGTGGTGGGCGTACCCAGTAACCGGTCTTTGAAACGGATGACCGCGGCCAGGGGGAACAGCAAGGTGTTGAAATAAGACATTCTGTCCAGGTGCAGGCCGGCGGCGGATATCGCGGCGCGCAGGCCGGCGGCGGAGTAACGTCGTTTGTGGTGCAGGAATTCGTCGTGTGTGCTCCACAGCCATTGATATGCCGGCACCGACAACAGGATGCGTCCATTCTCCGCCAGAAGTTTTTTCAATGCGATCAAGGTAGGCACATCCTCGTCGATGTGCTCCAGCACATCGAAGAGACAGATCAGATCGAATTTCTCGCCGGCATAGGGGATGTCCGCCGGACAAGCACCGGCACGGATATCGAAACGCCCGCCGGTTTTCTGCGTGGCGAGAGATCGCGCCGTGGCATCCATCTCCAGGGCGCTGACCGTGCCAAAGGACGCCAGCATTGTGAGATTGCCGCCGGTACCGCAGCCGATCTCCAGTATGCGTGCGTCGCGTGGCAATTTTAGGGTGGAGATCAGCGACGTCAATACCGCGCGCCGCCCGGTGAACCACCAATGGCGGGACTCGGTGTCGGCCATTTCCACATAGGCCTCAGGGTGCATCGCGCGACCTGTAGTGGCGGCGCACGAGATAGCTCGGTCGTTGTTTGGTTTCCAGATAGATCCTGCCGATATACTCGCCCAACACCCCCACGCTGATGAGCTGCAGGCTGCCGAAAAACAACACGGCGACCAGGAGTGATGCATAGCCGGGGATATCCACGCCGCGTATCAAGGTACGCAGGACTATGAAGGTAGCGTAGAAGAAGGTGAGGGCGGCACCCACGCTGCCGACATAGGTCCAGACCTTCAGGGGCGCGGTGCTGAAGCTGGTGATGCCTTCGAGGGCAAAATTCCACAGCTTCCAGCCGGAGAACTTGGTCTTGCCCGCGGTGCGCGCCTGGCGCGTGTAGCCCACGGTGACGGTCTTGAAGCCGACCCAGGCAAACAGGCCCTTCATGAAGCGCTGTCTTTCCGGCAGGCTCTTGAGGGCGTCGACTACGCTGCGATCGATCAGGCGGAAGTCGCCCACGTTCTCAGGAATCTTGACGCTCGACATGCGGTTGTGGAAACGATAGAAGAGCGCGGCCGTTTTGCGCTTGATGTATGAGTCGGCGCTGCGATCGGCGCGCCGGGCCAGCACCACCTCGGCGCCTTTTTGCCACTCGGCGATCAGCACGGGGATCAGTTCCGGCGGGTCCTGCAGGTCGGCGTCGATGGGGATGACGGCGTCGCCGCGCGCGCTGTCGATGCCGGCGGTGAGGGCCGCTTCCTTGCCGAAGTTGCGCGACAGTTCAATCACGTGGAAGCGTGCATCGCGCCCGGGCAGCGCGATCAACTTGATCAAGGTATCGTCGCGACTGCCATCGTCGATGCACACCACCTCGAAACGTATGTCCGGTACGCCGTCGAGCACGGCTAAGATGGCGTGGAAGAACGGTTCGACGCCTTCGCTTTCGTTGTAGAAAGGCACGACGATGGAGACAAACCTGTGTTGCAACGCTTCATCGGACACGTCGGTCATCCTGTGGTGTTTGTCCATCGTTGGCAGGCAGTGGCGAAACTGCGCTCTATGATAATGCAAACCGGGCGTCGTCGACACCACCCCGCAGCCAGCGGCGGGTCAGCGGGCAGGGCGCAAGATTCAGGGCAGGCGCACCCACAGGCCGACGCGGTAGTCGCCGGC
>JANNJF010000590.1:0-3974 GCA_031405715.1 Gammaproteobacteria bacterium
GCGCCGCGCGGCCCGGGGCATACCAGACTCCTGCTCAGGATGTCGTCATTGAGAAGGTCACGCACCGTCACCGTGCCTTCGTCCGGATTGGCGGTGAACCGAAGAATCCCGTCGGACGAGGTCACGGTGAAGGGCTTCGCAGGCGCGGATTGCGCGGCGGTCCGGGCCGAAGCGAGGCCAAAGGCCAGGAGCAAGGCGCCGGCCGCGGCCATGAAGGTGCGTGGGACTCGCATGTGTCGGGTCGTTCCGCCAATGAGTCTGGGCGCCGACGCCTAAAGCGCCGGATCGAGGTACTTCTTGAACCAGCCCATCACCTCTTCCATGTGCTTTCGGCTGTTCGGTCCCTTGAGGATCCAATGGCCCTCGTCCGGGAAGATGACGAAACGCGCGGGCACCTTCAGGCGCTGAAGCAGCTTGAAAGTGGTCATCGCCTCGCTCACCGGAACCCGGAAGTCGAGCTCACCCTGGGTGACGAGCATCGGCGTCTTCCAGTTCTTCGCGTAGCGGATGGGGGACTGATCGAACCACTGGCCCTTCCCGGTTTCCCAGATCGGAGGTCTTGCCGAGGCCGGGTGGTCCGAACAGCAACACATGATCGAGGGCCTCGGCGCGCTGGCGCGCCGCCGCGATGAACACCTCCATTTGTTCGTGGATCTGGCGCTGACCGACGTAGTCCACCAGACGCAATGGACGCAGGCTGCGTTCGAGGCTGACCTCGGCGCTGTGCACCTCGCTCTCGGCGGACACCAGGCGGTCGGTTTCAATCACGGTAAATAAGCGCCTCTGTCGTGCTCCCCCTCTCCCCCGGGGAGAGGGATGGGGTGAGGGCCACACTCAAACGATCGCACACCAGGCAAAGCACCTCTCTCCCCCTCCCCCCCCGGGAGAGGGATGGGGTGAGGGCCATTGTCATGCGTATGCACTACAGGCATTACTATTCCCCTCACCCTAACCCTCTCCCAGAGGGAGAGGGAAAATATACCAACCGTCGTACCGTATCGCATCATACTGGGATTGGCTCCGCTCATCGCGCCCCCACCATACCCTTCAACGCCTGACGGATAATCTCTTCGCTGCTCAAACCCTCCGGCGCAATATTCTGCACCGCGCGGCTGGCCTCCGGCGGCTTGTAGCCTAACGCAAGCAGGGCGCTGATGGCCTCTTGTACCGGATCAGTCGACAGCATCGACTGACGGGTGGTGGCGCCGCCTTTCAATAAGATCGGATCGACCTTGTCGCGCATGTCGATGATCAGGCGCTCGGCGGTCTTGCGGCCGATGCCCGGCACCTTGATGAGGCGCGCGACATCCTCCTGTATCAGACACTGCATAAACTCCTGATCCGTGAGGCCCGACAGGATCGCCAGGGCCACCCTAGGTCCGACGCCATTGACCTTGAGCAGGTGTCGAAACAGCTGGCGCTGGGTGTCGCGGAAAAATCCATATAACAGATGCGCATCCTCGCGTACCACCAGATGTGTATATAAGGTCACGGTCTGGCCGGTGGCGGGCAGTTCATAGAAGGTGGTCAGGGGGGCGTCGATTTCATAACCCACGCCGGCCACCTCCAGCAGCAGGGAGGGCGGCTCTTTGTGCAGCAGGATGCCGGAGAGACGACCGATCATCGCACCACCCGCAGGCGGCGCGTGCCGTGGACCACGTTACGCAGAGTGGCGGCGTGATGACCGTGGCAGATGGCGCACGCCAGGGCATCGGCGGCGTCGGCCTGGGGATTGCCGGAGAGATTGAGTAACACCTTCACCATGTGTTTGACCTGATCTTTCTGCGCATGCCCGCGGCCCACCAGGGCCTGCTTGATCTGCAGCGCCGTGTACTCCGCCACCGGCAGGGGGTGATTGACGCCCGCCATGATGGCGGCGGCGCGCGCCTGGCCCAGCTTCAGGGCCGAATCGGCGTTCTTCGCCATGAACACCTTCTCCACCGCCATGACCTCCGGCCGGTAGGCGTCGATGACCTCGGCCACGCCGTCGTAGATGACCTTCAGGCGATCCGCCAGGTTGCCCGCCGGGACACGCACGCAGCCGCTGGCGATATAGGTGATTTTGCCGGAACTCAAAATATTCACCACACCGAATCCGGTCAGGCGCGAGCCAGGGTCGATGCCGAGCACACGCACGCCTCAGGCGCCCGGCACAAGGAACAGCGGACAGTGCCGGTCAACCGGCATGCTGCTCCAGGATGTCCGCGGCAATATCCGCGTTGGAATAGACCTGTTGTACGTCGTCCAGGTCTTCCAGCACGTCCAGCAGTTTGAGCAGAGCCAAGGCGTCATCCCCGCTCACCGCGACCTCAAGGTTGGCGCGCTGGGTGATCTCCGCGTGCTCCGGCTTGAGGCCGGCCTTGGCCATGGCCGCGGTGACCGCGGCAAAACTCTCCGGGGCGGTGATGACTTCGAAGGAGCCATCCGCCTCCGTCGCCACGACGTCGGCGCCGGCCTCCAGGGCCGCTTCCATGATCTTGTCTTCGCTGGTGCCCGGCGGATAGTTGAGCACGCCGATCTTCTTGAACAGATAACCCACGGAACCGTCCGTGCCCAGGTTGCCGCCGTGTTTGCTCAGGGCGTGGCGCACCTCGCCCACGGTGCGCGTACGGTTGTCCGTGGTGCACTCCACCATCAGGGCCACGCCGCCGGGGCCATAACCTTCGTAGCGGATTTCGTCGTAGTGGGCGCCTTCCAGCTCACCGGTGCCACGCTTGACCGCGCGGTCGATGGTGTCGCGGGTCATGTTCTGGTCCAGGGCCTTGTCGATGGCGGTGCGCAGGCGCGGATTGTGGCCCGGATCGCCGCCACCGCCCATGCGCGCCGCCACGGTGATCTCGCGGATCAGCTTGGTGAAGATCTTGCCGCGCTTGGCGTCTTGCGCGCCTTTGCGGAAGCGGATATTGGCCCATTTACTGTGTCCAGCCATGGAAAAACCTCATCGATAGCTTGATAGCGCCGCCGTCGGGGACGGCTTCATTCCGAAACGAGACCGGCCAAAGTGTATCACCCGGTAACGCTTCCGCCCAGCCAAGCACAGGTGTCTGGGTGTGAGTCTTGTAGGTCGGGTTAGCGCAGCGTAACCCGACATTTCGTCGTAGACGATGGTGGAGCAGCAAAGATGCTTCCGCAGCAAAGGCGGGGTTTTGTTGGGTTACGCCCTTCGGGCTCGCGTGCCCTTTAGGGTAAACCCAACCTACGAAAGGTGGCCTCCCCCTGGCCCCTCCCCGCTGCTGAAACGCCCGCTACGCAGAAACCGGCACACCGCCCGCGCGGTCGCCGCGGACCACAGCAGTCCGAAATGAGAGGTCCTGGCGCGAAAGAAATCCGTGGCCTCAGCCAAGCGGGTTTCACGTATGCCTACCGTGCCATCACACACCTCGGTGTGCCGCACCACCAGGCGCCCGAGACCCAGGTTCACGCTGCCGGCGACGATACCCAGTTCGCGCGCCGGCAGCGCCCAGGACTGGGGCCGCCCGGCCACCAAGTCCGCCAGACTTTTGCCCGCTATCGTCCGCCCCCAGCGCCATTGCACCAGCCGGTTGGCGACGAGGCTGCCGTTATGCGGCGTGCCCAAGGTGACGATGCGCCCCGGGGGTTGCTGCGGATAAAAATGAAACAACGCACGCACCACCAGCCCGCCCAGGCTGTACCCCACTAGATGCACAGGCCCGTCGGGCAGCGTGCGCAGGAACGCCTGCAGGGCCGCGGCATTCTGCTGCAGATCGTGACCCATGGTGCGGTAGGAAAAAAGATGGGGGATGAATCCGCAACGGCGTATGCGCCGGGCCAGGGGCCACAGGCTCCAGCGTGGTAGCCATAGGCCGCTTAGCAGGACGACGTGTTGTGGGTTATTCATGGGCATCGCTTGGCAAGTAGTCCACTTGGAGTGCGGCGGCTTGCCGCCGCTTTTTATATAGGCGCTTAGGTAGGGCACTACACATTAACAAGCGGGAGCAAGCTCCCGCACTCCA
>JANNJF010000591.1:0-3352 GCA_031405715.1 Gammaproteobacteria bacterium
CGCGCCGAAACGCGCCGCGGCGCTGCCCGATCTGCCGACCATCGCCGAATCGGGACTGCCCGGATTCGATGCCGTCGCCTGGTTCGGCATCGTCGGCCCGGCAGGCCTGCCCGCGCCGGTGGTCGCCACGCTCAGCAAAGCCGCGCTCGACTCGCTGGCCCGGCCCGATGTGAGAAATCGCCTCACGGCATCCGGCGTCGAACCCAATCCGGGTACACCGGAAGAATTCCGCAGACTGATCGAGGCAGAAATTCCGAAATGGGCGAAGGTGGTGAAGGATTCGGGGGCGAAAGCGGATTAATCTGGCAACGGCCACCCGGACTGCGGAATATTCCGGGTGTTGTTTTTCACGCCAATTTTATCCGTGTTTAAAACGCAACGAATGTTTGTAACTTATTGTTTTAATTTAATAAAATATGAAAGTGGTCTGGAATGTTATCCATCGTACCGGAATGTTATCCGGCGTTTTTGCTGGATAAAACTAGTTAGAAGGCACCAAATGGTCGTTCTCCGCACAACGCTCGTACTAGCAACTGGTTTTGCACTTGCCGGTTGCCAGTTAAACCGGCTTTACGGGCCGCCCGGTACGATCGTGAATCCTCTTGCTGACGGTTATTTCTATGTCTCGCTTGAGCCATCCCAGGTTAAGGATCTCGGCGGCCCCGATAGCGCCTCGCTTGCGGCGCACGTTGAACAGGAGGTAGTGAAAAGCGGTGTGTGCAAGGGTGCGCACCGCGTTGAACCAGGAGGCTGGGGGCGAGGTGAATACATCATCAAGGGGGCGTGCCGTTAATGCCTTCTAACCCGGCAGTGGTGCGGACGGACGGAAGTATCGTGCCACCAATGAGCACTGTGCGCGCCCGCCGCACTCGTCCACGTTAGAGCGCAATAGTGCCTAGGCCCTACGCATTTGCAGTGGCGGTAATAAGTAGCGTGGCACTGTCCGCATGTGCAGTCGTCGCACTGTTCACACCGTTTGAGGTCGCGGAGTATCATCCTGAAAGCTCTTGGGGGAAGCTGGTTGGTGCGGGTGGCTGCCCCAGTACCACACCGGCACTTGAGATACGCGCCAAAAATCCTGATTGGCTCTGGATCAAAGTTGGAATTTGGGATTCCTACCAGACTAATGCGAGGAAGCTAAGGGAGCCAACGTTGTTTATCCATCTCATTCCAGGATGGCATTTATCCATCGCGGAGCAAAAAAGAAGGGAAATGACGGCCATATCTATAAAGTCGCTAACACCACACTTGGACATCGTATTGGCAGACGGCACGAAGAAGCGCATTCCATTGGAGCAATCGCAGTTGGAAAACATGTGGTGGCGTGCTGTTTCATCCAACATTTCACTCGATGTAGCACCACAAAGTATGTCCGTGACGTTTCCTGACCTTGTAATCAACGGCGAGTCATTACCTTTAGGACCTGTAAAATTCACTTACCGTACAAGCACACGCTATCCGTGTTAATCCATCTTTGCCGGTCTGTAGTGCGCTCTAACCACATGTTGCAGGCGACGCGCCATAAGTGCTCACAATTAGTCGGTAGTCGGGGCTGGCGCGCGCCTGAACAGAGACGTTAGGCGTCATTTCATGGAGCACGTCCCCACGAGCCCAGGCATCTACGTGGTCACGCTGACCAATGAACACCGAATTTCTGTCAACGCAGATCGGCCAAAGATCGCCGCGCGTTGTATTTCAGTCAATCGGGACAACTGTAAGTACGGTAGAGCCGTAAATCTCGCCAGGCGCAAGGCCGACTACCAGAAGACATTTGGTTCCGAGTACGTTGTTTTCAAGGTTGTTGCGGTCACGTCAAACTTCGAAGCAATTGAATCTGAAGCGGGTAATAGATTGGGTGCTTTCCGAATCCGCGGATTGACGGGAAAACCCAACGAATGGCTTCAAGGCATTTCCGTCTCGGAAGTTGAACGAATACTTCTCGAAGTGATTGAAGAGGTAGATTCCACTCCTCCGTCAGCTCGAGCCACCTCGTCCGCCCCAATTCAAAGTTCCGGACCAACCGCGACATCCAAGGCTGTTGTTCCAGGTCGCTCGCTGAATGTCGAACCGAAGGACGTAGCTGTGGCTGCGCGGTATCTTGAACACGCCGGAATGTCGTTGGAACATCTCCGGGACCTACATCACGCGCCCGCCAGATCAGAAACTTTTGCCGCGTCGATTCGTTACTACTCCTCAGTCGGTACCTTAAGGGGCAAGAATCAGTCCTATGGCGCTCGACTGGTGTATGTCGCGAACCAGCATCAACAAAAGGTTGGGGCCTTTGGTGCCTTAGTTCGCAAGGCGCTAGAGCAATATCCGAAATGACGCCTAACAAGCCGCTCCACCTGACGCTAAACCGCGCGCTGACGCGCGCGGTTTGCGCAGGTGAGCGCCGGCGTTAGACCCATACTGAATACCATGGCGCACCAGACTTTCAAACTTATCTCCACTTACGACCAAGTGCCGCAGTCGCAGCAGGTTGATCGTCTGTTCCGAATTGAACTCTTCCGGTGTCTTGAGTACGTCGATACTTATCGCTGCCGTATTTGGGCCTACAGGTATTACGCAATTCAGCTAGCTCTACCTCAACCGCCGCTCGTGTCGCATGATCTCCTTCCTCATGAGGTAACGTACTTGATTGACGATCTGGAGTTAATCACTGGCGTGAAGGGTGTCTCAGAGGAACAGGTTCTCGCCCGCGCAAACATTGCGGTTGAAAAGCTATGTGAGGCACTCCGTGAGTAGCCTGCTCATTCGCTGCCGCAAACCGTATGGGTCTAACCCTACGCTCAAGCGGGACTGCGCAAAAGCGCGCAGCCCCTTAGCTCCACGTTAGAGCGCTTATGAAAGCATGGTCAGCCAATAATTGGCAGTATGGCTTGGGTGTTGTCTGGGCAGTAATTGGCCTGCTTGGAATCGTCGTATTCGCCGCGCTGTCTTTCATCGTCCCTATACCGAAATTGGCGGATCTAAAGGTAAGCGATACGGTGATGACAGGAGAAATCGAAATCCATCGACCATCGAAGGCGCCTGCGTTCTTGAGACTTCCTACTCAGGACGGGGTAAAGCAAATTAACAATGTATGTTTCATCTGGGATTGCTCTTGTGACTGCGGTGCCTCTGTATCCCGATTACCACTGCGCCAGGGTGACAAAGTCCGGATTTGGGCGCGTGACGAGCAATTGTGGCAATTGACCACCGGTCCGTCGTTGATCTTAGGTTATCAATCAGCAGTTGAGGGCGAACGCAGGTTGTCGTGGGTTACACGCCGCGTGGCGCGGATCGTCACGTCTTCAGTATGAGGAAAGCCAATGAACGCGAAAAAGCCCACATCGCGCCACTCCTTGAAGTC
>JANNJF010000592.1:0-4173 GCA_031405715.1 Gammaproteobacteria bacterium
CCCCAGTTTTTTTGAGGCGCCGGGGCCTCGGGCCCTTCCCGCCGCCAAAACGGCCCCCCGGCAGGCATTCCATCGCGCCCGTGGGGGCCGCCGCCGCGACCAGGCCTACATGGGCGTGCTCATCGATGACCTGATTACCCGTGGGGTCAGCGAGCCCTACCGCATGTTCACCTCGCGCGCCGAATACCGCCTGCTGTTGCGGGAGGACAATGCGGATCTGCGCCTCACCGAAATAGGCCACCGCCTCGGGTTGGTGGAGGCCGAGCGCTGGCAACGGTTCTGCACCAAGGCGGCGTCCGTAGGGAGCGAACAGAACCGTTTGGCGAAGACTTGGATACGGCCGGAAACTACCGACGCCCAGGAAATGTTGCGTGTTTTCGGGCAGGAGTTGGGGCGTGAGTACTCGCTCTTGGACTTACTGCGCCGCCCGGAGGTGAGTTATGCCGCCCTCATGACTCTGTCCGGCATCGGCCCGGGCGTGGTGGATAGCGCTGTGGCGGAACAGCTGGAGATCCAGGCGAAGTATGCGGGCTACATCGAACGCCAAACCGACGAAATCGAAAAACACCTGCGCCACGAGGAAACCGTGCTGCCGGCGGACCTGGACTACACCGCAGTACGTGGCCTGTCCACGGAGGTGCGACAGAAGCTGGTGGCCCAGCGACCCGTGACCCTGGGACAGGCGGCGCGCCTATCGGGCATCACCCCCGCGGCCATCTCGTTGTTGCTGGTGCACCTCAAACGGCGTGCCTGAATTCGCCGCTGGGTCTCGAGGGATGCGCCTGACGACGGGTGGCCAGGATAAGCCGATTGCCAACCTAACATCGCCTTCGAGCGGCGGTTGGGATCGGTAGAGCATGAAGGGGTAACACCATTTTCCTGGAAGGCGCAGGATCGGCAGGCGCGCGATGCGGGAGATGGATTTATCGCCGCACCTCCGACGGTGAAGCCTGCCATACGCTACAAACAAAAACCCCGGCTCGATGACCGGGGTTTGGTAATGCCTTGCCAACAAAGTTAGTTTGCGTGTCTGCGCCGGCGTATCAACGCGCCCAGACCGAGTAACCCGCTTCCGAACAGCCAGACTGCCGCCGGGAGTGGCACGACCTGCACTTGGCCGCGGATCTCGCCGCCTGGATAGGAGCTAGTGTGAATGTTGATATACCAGAGATCGGACAGCAGCTGAGTTTCTTGTGCCTCGGTAATCGTCGCCGCGCCGATGAGGGTACCGCTGGTCATGTTCATGAAACCCCCGAGGGGGATCGTCACTTGAACACCGGCATTAGTGTTGGGCGCGGCCGGACCGTGGAAGTGCGCCGCTGTGGCTCCAGCCAGCAGGCCGCTGAAGCTGGTGTTCCAGTTCAGTTGGTTGGTGGCGTCGTCATATGTCATCAGCCCCGTGCCGGTTCCCGGGCTGATGGTTGGCACCTGACTGCCATCGAGAGTGGCGTACAAGGAATAGCTCGCGGCCTGCGACCACCCCGATACCGCCAGCAAGGCTGCAGCGACGATTGCACGTATGGACTTGGTGGGTTTCATCTCGCGGTCTCCTCTTGTTGTGATTGATTCTTTATTTTTTCCTGCGACGGAATACGGACAACGCCGCCAACCCCGAGCCAAACAACCAAACGGCGGCAGGAAGCGGAACGGGCGTCATGCCATCGAAAGAGCCTAACGAGGTGGTGACCGCGAGATTAAAGCCGGTATCCATAACCCCGTTGAGATCCAAGTCCCACGTTAGGGCCAGCGACCGATAATAGGGGCTGCTGACCACTGGATTTTGCGAATTAGACGGAGCGATCTCCAACAGATATATCTGGTTCGCGTAATCAAGCGGATTGGCCATGTTATAGACCAGGTCATCCGCCGTGCCGAAGATAGTGTCGAGCCCCCGATTGCGCAGGGCAAAATCGACGATATCACCACCATTAAACATGTAACTACCGGCGGTGCTGGTGATTTTTGTATAGCCGGTGCCCGTAAGAAAGCCAAAATCATACACTCCCAAGGGAAGCGTGCCATCGACCGCCGTGACACTTACCGAGACGTTGGAGTCCTTCCCGTCGACCATCAACACCATGCCGGGTCCGTTAACCGTTAGTGCGAGGGCGCTGGATATGGGGCCTACCAACAGCAACATTCCCGCCGCTGGTACGGCAATCCCTTTCAACCAGTTATTATTTATCCGCATTTCCCTTCTCCTCCAATCCATTTATTCATCTGGTGACAACAGGTCTTCTCTGACTAGTTGCAGCCGGAAAATCCGTGGTCGCGCTTATTTATTCTGCCTAGGCTCATGTGACTGCCCATATTGGCTGCATAAACTTTATTGCAAAAAGAGTTCCATAAATTCTTTTTCTTTTTATATCAATGGAATAGATCCACAGTGCCAAATGGAAAATATGCAAATCTAGATCAAGTGTAAATTACCCCGACACCAAATTATGGCCGTTTTCAAACGCACTGAGAATATTTGGCTATTTCACGGGAAATTTAAAAAATGATCGAAATTCTGGATGTAAAAAAATCCGACACAAATAACGAGACGATGATTGGGTATACCGCCTCCAGCGGCGTGTTTTGCCAGGCCCGCGTACTAATAAAAAACCCGGCCAGGAATACCGGGCCGGGTTTATTGGGACAGGTTGTGCGGTTTACTTGGTGGTAGCGGGTTCCACCGGCATCGCCGGTGACGTCGCGGCCGCCGGGGCGCTTTCCAGGGGCGCGGCCTTCTCGCCGGCGGCATAGGTGAAGGTGGAGGCGCTCAGCGTACCGCCGCTGGCGTCCACCACCGAGACCTTCCACTCTCCGGTCCAGGACGGATCCAGGCGCTTGTTGGAGAACACGCGCCAGCGTGCGCTGCCCACTTCAAACTTCACTTCCGCCATGACCTTGTTGTCATGCTCCCAGCGATGGGTCACGGTTTGGCCCTGCAGCCCCTGGAGCTCAGTGAAGAAAGAAATACTGGTGATATCGTTGGTCAGGCTGGTGATGGTGTCCGTGGGCTCACGGTCCTTGATGCCGCTGGTGAAGACGGCGCGCGCCACCGTGCCCTGGGTCTCCGCGGGGGTGGCCGCCGCATCGGCGGGTTTCGCATCGGCGGGGGCTACGGCCGCCGCGTCCTTGGCGGACATCGGGGTCAGGTCGGCGGCATGCGCCGCACTAAAGGCCAGCAGGCCCATCAGAGTAAATAGCGCTTTTTTCATTTTAATAGCCTCCTTGTAAAAACGAATATGAATACCGTCGATTTTGCTCGCACATAACTTGCCCGAGGGAGCGTACTTTACTCTTTTTGTCCCGAACACCGCCATAGGACGAAGGGCGGGATTTCCCCGGCAAAAGGGGACAGCGTGGTGGTTCTGCGGGCGCGCTGCAACGGGTACACTGGCCCTTCCGATGGTGCAGATTTGAACGGCGTTAACAAATACTAATGTTGAATCAGTTATTGCAGGAAGGTCTGGCGGCCATGGGGTGCCCACTGGGGGCGGAAACCCAGGCCAAACTGGTGGCCTATGTGCAGCTGCTGGAGAAGTGGAATCGTACTTATAATCTGACGGCGGTGCGCGAGCCGCAGCAAATGATCCCGCGCCACCTGCTGGATAGTCTGGCGATCCTGCCCTATTTGAAAGGCCCCCGGGTGTTGGATATCGGCACCGGCGCCGGTCTGCCGGGCATACCTTTGGCCCTGGCGCGACCGGACCTGCAATTTGTGCTGCTGGACAGCAATGCCAAGAAAACCCGCTTTGTGACCCAGGCCTGCGCCGAACTGGGGCTGAAAAACGTCGAGGTCGTGAACAACCGCGTGGAAAAATATCATCCAGAAGCGCCCTTCGATACCATCGTGTCTCGCGCATTCAGCACCATTACTGATATGCTCGTGGCGAGCCGGCATGTGTGTGGTGCCGCAGGACAGTTTCTGGCGATGAAGGGCGTCTACCCGCAGGAAGAGCTGGCGGGGATGCCACCGGGTTACACGGTGAGCGGCGTGCCGGCGCTCGTGGTCCCCGGACTGTCGGCGGCGCGTCACGTGGTCATCATTGTTCCCGCCGAGCCGATCACACCAACTTAACACGTGCAGCGAGACGTCATGATTAAAGTGCTGGCGGTAACCAATCAGAAGGGCGGTGTGGGCAAGACCACCACCAGCATCAATCTGGCCGCGTCCCTGGTCAA
>JANNJF010000593.1:0-2154 GCA_031405715.1 Gammaproteobacteria bacterium
GCCGCGGCCGGCATTAAGCCGCTGGAGGATCCCTCCCTCAGTCGCAAGCTGATCCTGGACACCACCCAGCCACACGTGAAACTGGTGGTGATCCGTGCCGCCGACGTGCCTACCTATGTGCAGTACGGTGCCGCGGACCTCGGTGTCTCCGGCAAGGACGTGCTCATGGAATACGACGGCGACGGTCTGTACGAGTTGCTCGACCTCAAGATCTCCGCCTGCCGCATGATGGTGGCGGAGCCGGCGCAGTTGGCCGCGCGCGACGATCCGCGCACCTGGACGCGCCTGCGCATCGCCACCAAGTATCCGTTGATCACCAAGCGCCACTTCGCCGCCAAGGGCATACAGACGGATATCATCAAGCTGTATGGCTCCATGGAGCTGGCGCCGTTGGTGGGTCTGGCCGATCGCATCGTGGATCTGGTGGGCACCGGCGCCACCCTCAAGGCCAATGGTCTGGTGGAGGTGGAGCACATCGCCGACATCAGCGCCTGGCTCGTGGCCAACCAGGCCGCCATGAAAATGAAACACGTCAGCTTGAAGCGCCTGGTGCAACAATTGGCCGCGGCGGTGGCCGCCAAGGTTTAACGACTGAACTGCCGAGGACGCCAAGTTCTCTTGCCAAAATAGTGTATCTTGGTGTCCTCGGGTTCCTTGGTGGTTAAAATCGTACCCACAGATTTTTGACAGACTTGCCGGACTAGCGATGACTGCAACGACCCTGAAACTGCGCCAATTGAATACCCGCGACGACGGCTTTGCCGCGGCGCTCGCGCCGTTGCTGGATCGCGCGCAGGAGATGGACGCCCAGGTGGAAGGGCGGGTGCGCGAGATCCTGCAGGGCGTGCGCACCCGTGGCGACGCCGCCCTGCTGGAATACACCGCGCGCTTCGACCGGCATACTCCCGCCACGGCGGCGGCCCTGGAGATTGCGCCGCAGCGCTTGCAGCAGGCCCTGACCGGCCTGCCCGCGGCACAGCGGGCTGCCCTCAGCCTCGCGGCGCAACGTATCCGCGACTATCACCAGCGGCAGAAGATCGACTCCTGGAGCTACACCGACGCCGACGGCACCCTGCTGGGTCAGCAGGTGACGCCCCTCGACCGCGTGGGACTCTACGTGCCCGGCGGCAAGGCCGCCTATCCCTCGTCGGTGCTGATGAACGCCATCCCCGCCAAGGTCGCCGGTGTCGCAGAACTCATCATGGTGGTGCCGACGCCGGACGGGCAGGTGAACGAGATGGTGCTGGCGGCCGCCGCCATCGCCAGCGTCGACCGCGTGTTCGCCCTGGGCGGCGCCCAGGCGGTGGCGGCCCTGGCCTATGGCAGCGAGAGCGTTCCGCGGGTGGACAAGATCGTGGGGCCCGGCAATATCTACGTCGCCACCGCCAAACGCATGGTGTTCGGTCAGGTGGACATCGACATGATCGCCGGCCCGTCGGAGATCGTGGTGGTGTGCGACGGCCAGACCGATGCGGACTGGGTCGCCATGGATCTGTTCTCCCAGGCGGAGCACGATGAGGACGCGCAGGCGATACTCATCAGCCCGGACGCGGAGTTCGTGACGCGCGTGCAGGCCGCCATGGGGCGTTTACTGCCGGGCATGGAGCGCGCCGACATCATCCGCGCGTCCCTGGAGGGCCGCGGTGCACTCATCGTGGTGCGCGATCTGCAGGAGGCCGTCGACCTCGTCAATCGCATTGCGCCGGAACATCTGGAGTTGTCCGTGGCCGATCCGCAGGCTTTGCTGGCCAGCATCCGCCACGCCGGTGCGATATTCATGGGTCGTTATACCGCGGAATCCCTCGGTGACTATTGCGCCGGGCCGAACCACGTATTGCCCACCGCCGGCACGGCGCGTTTTAGCTCGCCGCTGGGAGTTTACGATTTTCAGAAACGCACCAGTCTGATTCAATGCTCCGCCGCTGGCGCGTCGGCCTTGGGCCGGACCGCGTCGGTGCTGGCGCGCGGCGAGGGCCTGACGGCGCACGCGCGTTCCGCCGAGTACCGCATCAAACAGTGAACCCCCCGGAGTGCGGGAGCTCGCTCCCGCTTTCATAGCGGCGCCGCCGTATTCAACGCCTACTTCGTCGCTGCCGTGGCCGGCAAGGCGCCTTGGGCGACCTTCGCGTGGACCGCGGCCCTCTCGGTGTCCTA
>JANNJF010000594.1:0-2402 GCA_031405715.1 Gammaproteobacteria bacterium
CCGGCGCTTTCGATCACGGCGCCGGGGGAGGAAAGATCGAGTACCGCATAGGCCGGATGCGCGCCGATCTTGACGTTGAGGAGGGCGAGTGTCGCCGCCGGCCGCCGGTTCTCATCGAGGCGGAGGCCGAAGCGGATCGCATCGACGGCCGGATCGCCGGTCAGCAGCGCTGTTCCGCCGCCCAGGTTCTTGCCCACGAGAACACTGGCCTCGAGCGACGGCAGCGCGAGCGCGTTGCGGCTACCAAGATCGATACGGAAGAGCTTGGCCTCGATACGTGCCAGCACCTGGCCGCTCCCGGTTTCGATTCCGAGTATCGGTGTGATGACGGCAAAGCCGCCACTGCCATCAGTGACATCGATGCCCAGGGTCACACGACCGGCGCCGAACGCAAGTTCCACGCGGCCAGCGTTCACGGCGGCCCCGCCTTGCAGGAGATTCGCAAGTTCGGTTAGCCATGCATTCCGCGCCGTGGCTGAACCAAAAACCGCGGCAGCCCAGTCTGCGATCGCATCGACGCCACGCAGTGCCAATTGCTCCAGCGGCAATGGCGGTATCGGTGTCCCACTGGAGATACCGATCAAGCGTGCAAAGGCCTGCACAGCACCGCCGACCTGGCGCGCCTGCGCCTCCAGCAGGCCAAGCACGAGATCGAGCACGATATCGTCGAGTTGCGCGATATTGGCCAGCGAAAGCGCGATGTCGCGCGGCGCCAGCGCGCCCGGTAGTTGCAATCCAGTCAGCCTGATGCCGAAATCGGGTACGCTTCCATCCGTCGGGACGTCGAGTGCCAGTCCGACGGCGCGTAAATGCGCTTGCCCTGGCGAGGGCGCCGCGGGATCGACCGTGATCTCGGAGACGAAGTTGATGCGTCCGCTGGGCTGACCAAGCAGTATCGGATTGTCGACTGAGTGGGTGCCCCGACCGGCCTTGAACAGTGGCAGATGCAGACTGGTCGTGGAGTCGGGATTTTGCGAGGTGATTTTGACGCCGAGTCCGATGCGGATGTGATCCGCTGCGCGGTCATCGACCACAGCGAAAAAGGAAACGGGCGGGTCGGTGCTCTCGAAAAGCGGGAGCCAGATTTGTCCCTGCGCATCGGTCTGTCGCGTACTGCCGCCAAGCAGATCGTCGATCAGGGCCAGAAGCGATAGACGCTGGGCATCGTCGGACAGGACGGACCCGAGGTACTTGCCTGGATCTGTAAGCCAGTCGTCGTTGAAGTTGCCGCTGCTGTTGAAGAGGCCGATCGCGCGAGCCAGTCGTTCCACATCGCCGAGATCGGAGGCGGAGAAGCTCATCGGACGATCCGGTCCATCGTGTGACGCGCCATAACGAGCAGCTTCACGCCGCTGTTGGACGCGGCCAGACCCACCGGAATCAGCCCTGCGCCATCCAGATCCGCACCGCTGACGTTGGCCAGGGTGGACAATACCCTGAGAACGGACGTCCACGCCAAGGCGATCAGCGCCTCGCCCCAAATTTCGACGATCTCCGGCGGCCCTTCAGGGATCGTGTCGGTGGCGAAAATAAGACCGGTGGGATTTTTTGCAGAACCGGTGGCAAACGTAACCAGAATGGTTTGGCGACCGGTCTCTTCGCAGGACACCGGTATCGTCACCTGCACCAGGCCGTCCAGCGTTTTCACCGACATACCTGCGATCGCGACCAGTAGCTCATTCGTGCCGTCGGACCAGACCATCTGTGACTTTTCTTTCGCGCCGGCGGCCACGGAGAAGAGGGCATGAAAACGCTTGGTGTCGATGGCGATGTCACCGAGAACCTCACCGGCCTTCAGGGGTCGTTGGACAGTCAGTTTTGGACAGGTCTTCTGCAGTTTCTTCAGGAGCGCTTGGCATTCGCGCGTTAGCTGCTGTTGCTCGACATCCTTCCAGCCGGATCGCGCAAGGACGGCACGGGCATCGTCGGCAAGGGTGAATCGGGAGAGTGACGCGCGCAGCGATTTATCGTCGAGCGCTTGAAAATCGGATACGGCGGGCGCTGGCGGTTTGCCGCAGGACTCTGTCGACTGCTTGGGAGGGGCAGCACGTTTTCGGGCCTTACCCGTGGGTGGGCGCCCCGTTTTCTTTTTTGAGACACGTACTTTTGAACGGGCCAAAGTTCCGCCTTTGTGCCTGCAGTTCGAAGTGGATGTAAGCCTATGCCATCAAGTGCTGGTTGATCATAACCAGACGATAAGCAAATGTAAAATTGTTTTCGATATAGGCCAATCGTCCGGGTCTAACCGGGAAGTTAGAACTGAGCGCACTTTCACGGCAGCATGCGGATAGTCGCGTGACACGGGTGACAAAAAGTAAGATAATTTTTGCGCGACGCCCAGCGCTGTCGCTCATTATGATTTCCACTGTGAACGCAATGGAACTACGCCAGGGAGGGCGGAC
>JANNJF010000595.1:0-2809 GCA_031405715.1 Gammaproteobacteria bacterium
GCCGGTGGCGCGGGTGGACAATCCCGTCGCGGGCGACTGGTTCAACGGCCTGCCAGCGGAATTCGAGGCGTTTCACTGGCACGGCGAGACCTTCACCATCCCCGCCGGCGCCACCCACATCCTCAAGAGCGACGCCTGTGCCCATCAGGCCTTCGTCATCGGCAAGAGCCTGGCGCTCCAGTGTCACGTGGAGATGCTGCCGAAGATGATCCACGACTGGTCCACCATCGGGCGCGAGGAGATCAAACACCCCTGCGCCACGGTGCAGAGCCTCGACCAGATGTCGGTGGACATGGACCACCGCATCCAACGCCTGCACCGGGTGGCCGACATCATTTATGCCCGCTGGCTGCAAGGGATCGCGTAACCCGTCATGGGCCGGTTACGCGCGACGGCCTCAGACAACCCCCGTAGCAGCACTGCACTGCGCATCGGCATCGATCTCGGCGGCAGCAAGACCGAGGGCATCGTCATGGACGCGGCCGGAAACATCCTCCAGCGCCTGCGCCGGCCGACACCGCAAAGCGCCGGCTATACCGCGATACTCGACAACATCCGCGCCCTGGTGCTGGCGCTGGAGCAGGCCGCCGGCCACGCCTGCCCGGTCGGCATCGGCACCCCCGGCGCCCTGTCCACGCGCAGCGGCACGCTGAAAAATTCCAACACCGTGTGTCTCAACGGTCAGCCCTTGCTCACGGACCTCGAGAAATTACTCGACCGTCCCGTACGCCTGGCCAACGACGCCAACTGTTTTGCCTTGAGCGAAGCCCTGGATGGTGCGGCGGCCGGACTGCCCGTGGTGTTCGGCGTCATTCTGGGCACGGGGGTGGGCGGCGGCATCGTGGTCAACGGCCAATTGATCGAGGGGCGGCAGCATATCGCCGGTGAGTGGGGGCATAATCTGCTGGAAGCGGACGGCCCGGCGTGTTACTGCGGCCGCCGGGGCTGCGTCGAAACCCTGATCTCGGGACCCGGCGTGGCACGGGACTACGCCGGACATGCCGGCGGCGCCAGCCTCGACCTGCGAGAAATAGTCACGCGCGCCGCCGCGGGGGAGGCAGCGGCCGAGGCCGCCCTGCAGCGGTTTTTCGCGCGTTTCGGCCGCGCCCTGGCGGTGGTCATCAATATCCTCGACCCGCACGCGATCGTCCTGGGTGGCGGGCTCTCCAACCTGCAGCGACTGTACACCGAGGGCGTGGCGCAGGTACGACGACACGTGTTTAACGATGAACTGCGCACACTCATCCTGCCCAACCAGCACGGCGACAGCTCCGGTGTGCGCGGTGCGGCACAGCTGTGGACCGTTGGGGAATAAGGCTCGGCGTTTATTGATGTCGATCAAAGTTTGTGCGGCGGCTACCGCTTACCATGCGCTGGTATTTATCAACCCGGCACCACCGGAGTATTCCTTACGTCGCAGAAAAAAGGAGAAGCAATGAAACATCACCTTGTCAGCCTCATGACCGGCCTGCTGCTGGCCGGCATAGCCATCAGCACCTATACCCCGCCGACCTATGCCGCGGACAAAACCCAGGCGCACGAACAAGAACAGGTCTATGGCCATGAACTCATGACCGAACAGGAGCGCGCCGAGCACCGCACGCGTATGCGCGCCCTCAAAACCGAACAGGAGCGCGAACAGTTCCGCATGGAACATCACAAGAAGATGCAGGCGCGCGCCAAAGAACGTGGCGTCACCCTGCCGGACGAACCCATGCCGCGCGGTAAGGGCATGGGTGGTGGCCAAGGTGGTGGCATGGGCGGTGGCGGCGGACGCCCCTGACCCCAGCTACCCAGCACGCTGCCTCCTCGACGCGGCTTGATCCGGCAGGACGAAGCCGCGTTTTTCGTGGCCGTAGCCATCTCCATCACCTTGGCGCTCGCTGGGGCACCTCCCACGCGGAGGTTGCTTCGTCGCTAACGCTGGGCGCAATGACAGCGTTCGTTAGGGTGGGCATTGGCCACCAAACAGGGCGCCGTTCCATCCTGGGGGTGAGCCATACCAACCATCCTGGCCAAACCTCGGCGTTTCCCCGCATTTCTTGTGGTGCAATCAACGCGCTGTGTGCGGGGGATCGGCCTGTGGGAGCGAGCTCCCACTAATACAGCGGCGGCGAGCCGCCGCACTCCGGGGGGATGGGCAAACCGGGTCACCGGGGGAACCCCCGTACGGTCGAAGCGTTACTCTCTGCACGGAGTACGGAGCTTGCTCCGGCTTTATAATCGGCGGCTTGCGCCGCAATCGGCCACACGACGTGTCGCAACATCCGACAAGCCACCCATTGGTGCGAGGGGGAAACCTCTCGGCCAAACCTCGCACCCGCAACCAGTTCGGGTATACTTTGCACCCTTCCCCTTAGGAAACAACACAAAGGTCGTTATGCGCGTCTCGAAATTCCTGCTATCCACCGTCAAAGAGACCCCCGCGGATGCGGAGATCGTCAGCCACCGGCTAATGCTGCGCGCCGGCATGATCCGCAAGCTTGCCGCCGGCCTCTACTCCTGGCTGCCCCTGGGCCTGCGCACCCTGCGCAAGGTGGAGCGTATCGTGCGCGAGGAAATGGACCGGGCCGGGGCGCAGGAAGTGCTGATGCCGGCGGTGCAACCGGCGGAACTGTGGCAGGCATCGGGGCGCTGGGAGCGATTCGGCGGTGAGCTGCTGCGCATCAAGGACCGTCACCAGCGTGACTTTTGTTTCGGCCCGACCCACGAGGAGGTCATCACCGACCTGATGCGGCGCGAGATCAAAAGCTATCGCCAACTGCCGGCCAACTTCTACCAGATCCAGACCAAGTTCCGCGACGAGACG
>JANNJF010000596.1:0-2216 GCA_031405715.1 Gammaproteobacteria bacterium
GCTCTCCCAACGTTGTGCCAGCCGGTAGATTGGTGGCGCCTCCCAGTGAACCGGCGGCAGGCGGACCAGCCGGCGGAGTGATGGCAAGAAACGCGGCCAGCAGATCGGCCTTGATGGCGCCTGACGTAACGCCAGCGTCCGGATACAAGGGGCTGATGACCGAGCCGCCGTTGATGGTTGGCGCAAAACCGCCGCAAAGACCAAAACCACCGGCCGCATCCACCGCCACAGTATTACACTGCGCTGTAGGATCCAGCACCACACTGCCGTTGATCGTGGTATTCGGGAGCGTACCGGTGTTGGTTACACCGGCGGTGGCCGCAATCCCGAACGGAAAGGCCGAGCCAAGCGGTACCGGTGAGGCACTTCCGGATCCGGAGCCGGCTCCTCCGCCTAAGATTGGATCGAGATCTCCACTACCACAGCCCGCCAACGTAGCGGCCAGCAGTAAAGCCAGGGGCCACATCAGTGGTTTGGTAACGTCCTGGTATTTGTTCATTTTCTTCCCTCTATATCTGGTGCGAAAAAAACATCGGTGTGCAGCTGATCCATTTCAGCTGCGGATAACTGCGTACGGCAACGATATTTTGGTGGTACTCGTCGCAATCCTGACTATCCTCTTCTGGCGCAAACGATTCTGTACGTTTGCGTACATAACCCGGAAAGAAAAAGGACCCTCGCGGGTCCTTAGTCCTATTGCATGACGGCGGGTTTACTTGTTGCCGCCCTTGCGGCCCGGGTTGCCCGGCGTGCCACCGTCCTCATCGTTGGACGCATGGTGGTCGTTCGAATGGCCGGGATCGCAACCCTCGGGGCCGTTGCCGACGCCCTGGTTGCATTTTTTGTGCTCTTTATCTTTTTTGTGTTTCTTGGCCTTGCACGACGGAGTGCCCGACAGTGCGTCGCAGCCGATGACGCTGGTGCTGGTCATGGTCACGGCAATGTTGGCCAAGGCCCGCCCAGCCAAGGTTCCGCCGGTCACGGTGATGGAACCGATGGTGGCGTCACCCGCCAGAATATTTCCCTTGAGTGCCGACGTCGTCATGCTCGCGGCACCGCTCGGCGCCCAGTACACATTGCACGGCTGCCCGCCACCGGCCATGACCACGGAGAAGTCCGTGCCCGTGAGCGCGCCATCGATGAGGAAGATCCACACCCCGTCCGAGGGACCGGTGAGGGTCAGCAAGCCGGTCTTGGCCACCGTGTCGACACAGTAGACGCCGGGGGCAAGATTACCACCCGCCAGGGTGCCCGAGAGCGCGGTGCATGATGTGGACTGGAGCTTAAGCGCCGCGTAGGTGCTGAGGAAGTCGGCGCGCGCCTGAACCGCGGCCGGGTCGGTCGCAGGGGGTGTGCCGCCCGTCATCGTGCAACCGGTGTTGGTGAACGGTACGGCGCTGCCGGGGGAGACACCCACGTCGCCTATCACGGAACCGGCGGTACAGGTGACATTGCTGCCGCCCAAGACCGCGAAGCCCGACGCCGCGCCCAGTGACACCTGGGCCCAGACCGGGGTGACGCCGCCAAGTAGCGCGGCCGCTACCAGCAAACTCGCAGACAGGTATTTCCGAAGACCATTCATGCTGCTTTTCCTTTTCATGCTGCATTCTCCTTGCGTAAGTTTTCAGAGGGACTGAGTATTTCGGTGGGTAAGGCGTACCCCCCGTCGGATGTGCATCCCGATCGGCGACTATCCCCCAGCGTCGCAAAACGCTCTGTACGCTTTCGTACATAATCCAGGAATAAAAAAGGCCGTCTTGCGACGGCCTTCTTGTCCTAACTTTCACAATCCATGCGTCTTGTGGCACACGCCCAGGACTTTACTGCCTGCGTCCTTACGGGGCGGGCTGTGTCACCACATTCTTGTCAAGCGTGACCGCCGTCCCTGCCAACAGTCTGCCGTTGATCGACGCGCCTGTCCGCATGGCGATCGAAGTTTGCGACAGTATTACGCCTTGGAATTTCGACGTCGTGTCAAGGTCCGCCGCCGCGAAGGTCGCCCAGTAGATGTTCTGCGGCAGTGCGCCACCGGCCAGGATAACCTGCACGCCTGGAGCGACGGTGAGGCCTTGCGCAATCTGGAAGATCCAGACATCGTTCGGGCCACCTGTGAGCGTGACGTTCTTCGAAATTAGAACTCCGGTACCCCATTTGTACGTGGCAGGGCCGAGAGTGCGTCCGCTGATATCACCGGATCCCAGTTCAGTGTAATCGGG
>JANNJF010000597.1:0-1286 GCA_031405715.1 Gammaproteobacteria bacterium
AACTGCCGACGTTGACCCCTTGTATCTCTCCATCTTCGGACGCACGGTATCGATCGAGTGCGCCGATAGTAAAACCCGTGGGTTGTTGGTGACTGGTTACGGCCATATGTCTACTCCGCCGTCGAGCGGAGTTGACCTACGTTGCGCAGTCGGTTTTGTTGACGCAGGTAATGGCTATACCGTTTCAGTCGCCGGACTCGGGAAGTTGCACGCTGCGAACGTTGGTGAGTTTTTATTACTGTTTGAGAAAGAGTTGACCATCGCGCTGGAAGGCCTGTGCCCCAAACTTTTTTTCGTGCATGCGGCGGCGCTGGGGCTTGGGGACGCGGCCATCATGTTGGTGGCGCCGTCCGGATCAGGCAAGTCCACCACGGCATGGGCGCTGCTGCACCACGGGTTCACTTATCTCAGCGACGAGCTGTCACCTATCGATCTTGATGTGCTTGCCGTACATCCCTACCCACACGCCTTATGCCTGAAGGCCGATCCACCTCCGACTTATTCTCTTCCCGCTACGGCGCTGCGCACGGCTTCCACCCTCCACGTTGCTGTACCCGACCTCCCTGGCCCGTCAGCGGATCGGCCTTACCCTTTGTGTGCGATATTTTTTTTGACATACGTGCCAATGGCAAGCGCGCCGAGCATCGAACCCATAGGCGCCGGTGCCGGCGCTGCACTCATAGTCTCCAACCTGCTGAATGGTCTGGCGCATCCCGCGGCGGGCCTGGACGGCGCCATCCAAATCGCTCGCGCCATACCTTGTTTCAATTTGCGCACCGCGGACCTGACGCAGACCTGCCTGGCGGTTCGCGCGACCGTGGAGGCGCTGCAGGAAAGTTAGGTTTAAGGCGAGGGTAGACAGCAGGGTAGACAGCATATAGCGCAGTGCGCCGCCGCAGGGTTTTCCTGGGCCCTGCAAAAGTAGTGTACAGTGGTGCTGGTCGGGTTGAGCTTCTGTGGTAGCTCCTGCCGACATCAATAAACTACTTGACAAATACATCATAACAAATTGTTTATATTGATTAATAATTATGTTTTTGTGCGTCGATTGCCACCCCCTTAGCCGAGGTGCGGCTGACTGGTCGTGCGAGCGGCGTATCCCATGAGGCCCGTCTGCCTGAAGCTCCATTGGCAGATTCTGATCGCGCTGCTGCTCGCCGTGATCGTGGGGTGGGTAGTCGGCAAGGACACGGCCATCTTTGGTCTGTCGGTGCTGACGATACTCCTATTTACCGGCAGCCTGTTCCGCAACGCCTTCAAGATTTTGTCAGCGTGCTGTTGGCGCT
>JANNJF010000598.1:0-2162 GCA_031405715.1 Gammaproteobacteria bacterium
CGGCCTGACGCGGGCCAAGAAACCGGCACGGTTGCCCGTGGTACTCAATCGCGATGAGGTGCGGCGGCTCCTGGCTCAGCTCGACGGGACACGCTGGCTGATCGTGAGCCTGATCTACGGCGGTGGATTGCGGCTGATGGAGGCGCTGCGGTTGCGTGTAAAAGACATCGACTTTCACTATAAGCAATTGATCATCCGCGACGCCAAGGGCCAGCGGGATCGGGTCACCCCATTGCCGGACATATTGATAGAACCCATACGCCAGCATCTTATCCGGGTGCGGGAACGGCACCAGCAGGATCTTGCTGAGGGGTATGGCAATGTCTACCTTCCGTACGCATTGGCCAAGAAGTATCCGAATGCGGATCGCGAATGGGGCTGGCAGTACATCTTCCCTTCTGTCAGCCGCTCAAAAGACCCGCGCTCCGGTGTTGTGCGCCGCCATCACGTGACGGAGTCGGCGATTCAGAAGGCGGTAAAGAACGCCGTGCGCAGCGCGCGGATTATCAAACCCGCGAGCGTCCACACCTTGCGCCACTCCTTCGCCACGCATCTGCTCGAAGATGGTTACGATATCCGCACGGTGCAGGAACTCCTTGGCCATCAGGATGTAAGCACGACGATGATCTATACCCATGTTCTGCAAAAGGGCGGGCGTGGCGCGCGTAGCTCCCTGGATGCATTAGCCGCCGGCGCGCCGCTGGTATCATCCTAGCCGCGGTGCGCGGACGGACATGCCAGCGTAAAACAACAATTGCCGCACACGGGTTTGCTGCGACAGATATTCTTTCCGTGCATCACAATCAGTGCGTGGTATTCGTTGAACAATCTGGTATTGGTTTCGAGCGAGGCCTCGAATCTCCCGCGTAAGGCTTCGTAATGCTCTTTGCCTTCGATCAGACCGAGGCGGCTGAAAATACGCCGGGTGTAGGCGTCGATCACGAACACCGGCCGGTCGAAGGCATAGAGCAGGATGTCATCGGCGGTCTCCGGGCCGATGCCGTGCACCGCCAGCAACGCGGCACGCAGTTCCGGTGTCGGCAGTTTCGCGAGTTTTTTTACCCCACCCTGCTCCAGCAGCCAGGCACAGAATGCGCGCAGGCGTTTCGCTTTCACATTGAAATAACCTGAGGGCTTGAGCCAGGCGGCAAGGGTTCCCTTGGGAGCGGCGAGTATTTTCTGTGGCGTGAGGGCATGGGCGTGCTTGAGATTGGCGATGGCCTTTTCGACATTGGTCCAGGCGGTGTTCTGGGTGAGTACCGCGCCGACCATGATCTCGAAGGGCGTATCGCCGGGCCACCAGTCCTGGGGGCCGTGGGTGGCGTGGAGTTTTTTGTAGACGTTGAGAAATGTTGGGTGGGATAACATGACGGATTGGGATTCTACACCTGCCACGGCGTGATGAAGTGCTCTTATGGAGTGCAACGGCTCACCGCCGCTTTTAAATGGCTCTTAGGGAACCTCTGAACAAGTCCCCTCTCCCCCGCGCTTTTCGGGGGAGAGGGTTAGGGTGAGGGGGATAATCGGCGATTTTTCCCTCACCCTGTCCCTCTCCCAGAGGGAGAGGGAACGTAGTCTGAACGTTTTTGCCACGTGTTCAGAGATTCCTTAGGTAGGGCACTACACATTTAATATGGCTCTTAGGTAGGGCACTACACATTAAAGCGGGAGCAAATTCCCGCACTCCAAAAAACAGTGAGCGTTTCGCTCAAGCCTTACGCTTGGCCTGCTTGGCAGTGCGCGCCGGCAGGCGCGCGGTGCGCGGCGGCCGGCTGATGCGGCGCGCGGCGGCGATCTTGCGGGCGGCATGGGCGCTGCCGGCGAGGGGCGCGTGACCACGCGTCGGTGCGGGTTCCGGCGCCTCGACCTCCATGTTGACGAGCTTCAGCAGTTGTTTGGCGGTCTTCGGGTCCATCTCCTGCCAGCGGCCGGGGCGCAGGGCGCGCGGCAGGGTCACCATGCCGTAGCGCACGCGGATCAGGCGGCTTACCTTGAGGCCAACCGCCTCCCACAGGCGGCGCACCTCGCGATTGCGTCCTTCCTTCAGCGTCACGTGATACCAGTGGTTGGCGCCTTCGCCGCCGACATCCACCAGGGTGTCGAATTTCGCCAGGCCGCTGGCAGGAGATGGACCCGAAGACCGCCAAACAACTGCTGAAGCT
>JANNJF010000599.1:0-4985 GCA_031405715.1 Gammaproteobacteria bacterium
GCATCACGCCGCCGCCCGAAAACTCCTGAAGCCGAAGACCCCGCGGGTGGGGAGAGCGAACGCTCCCTCTCCCGCCGTGGCGGGAGAGGGTTGGGGTGAGGGCGCTCAAACCTTGTAATAGCGTTCCGCGCGCTTCTGCGCGCGCTCAGCCGCTTCCTTCGGGGTCTTCGATCCCGAACCCGCTTCGGCCACCATGTTCGGAATGATGAAGTCCGCGGTTGCCGCCGCCGACGCATAGCCCATGTCGCCGGCAAATCCATTCGGCGTCATGATCTTCATGCAGTCGCGATACGGGGTCACCTTGGTCACGCATGGCCACCGGCTCCCTGAATAGGTCCGACCGCCCGATGCCCGTGAGTATCGATGCCAATAATTCACGTATGGCACTATGGCATTCATGATAACGATCTATCGTGGATAGATAACTCACCGCCGCCATGGTTGCTTCCTGGGATGAATAGGTGCCATAGGTTTTGATAGCACAATACGTACCAAGTCGACAGAAAAGAAAAAACGAGGATTAACAGAGATTCTTGCGACAGACAGATGAATGCCTTCGGCGCCTGTGCGCACAACCAGTGCACGCTGGGGTCGTTTTGCTTGCCTCTGGTGCAAAAGAGTGGGGTTTGATCCATGCGGCCGTCAGTCATGTCTATTTGACTAGCACCTGACCCTTCGCGAACAAGGCCGACCAGATTCTGGGTCTTCGCATCCACCACCTCGCTCGCGCCGTGCACATCGTCCGGTTGGAAACGCGAGGCCGGATCGGGTACACGAAGATCGCCATCAATTCGGAAGCGATAGGATTACCGGCCGTGGCGCGTCGCAAAACCAGTCCCTATCAACCGCTGCCCTGGCTGGTCATGTCGAGACAGGTATCGCCCGCGCCCTCCACCAGACACAACTCAATGCGCTGCGCCTGCGGTGCCCACGGTTGGACACGCACACGCCCGTCGCTTTCGATGGTGGAACCCAAAGGCAGAACATGCAGACGTCGAACGTCCATTGCCCTCACCGTCAGTCCAGCGGCACTTCGCGCAGCAACGCCAGCGACCGGCCCTTGAGGGGATAGGCAGTCTCGGGCGCAAACCGGCCGGTACCGCTCAATCCGCCGGCGTGATCGGTATCCAGCAGCATCTCCCAGCCGGTGCCAGCATGGAAGCGCGGCAGCTGGAAGGCGATCTCCTCGTGATGCGCATTGAACAGCAGCAGAAAATTGTCGTCCGTGAGACGCTTGCCGCGTTGATCGTATTCATCCAGCTGATCGCCCGCCATGTACAGTCCCAGGCAGTGCGCATAACTCTGATGCCACTCCTCGTCGCTCATCTCACGCCCTTCCGGTGCGAGCCAGACGATATCCTTGGCGCTGCTGCCGTGGATACGCCGGCCCTGGAAAAAGGAGCGGCGACGGAACATCGGATGTTCACGCCGCAGCCGCACCAGGCGCTGCACATAGGCGAAGAAGGCCTTCTGGTCATCGTCGATGTCCCAGTGTATCCAGCTCAGCTCATTGTCCTGGCAGTAAGCGTTGTTGTTGCCCTGCTGACTGCGGCCCAAGGAATCGCCCGCCGCCAACATCGGCACGCCCTGGGAGAAAATCAGGGTGGCCAAGAAATTGCGCTTCTGTTTCATGCGCAGTGCACGGATGGCGGGATCGTCCGTCGGTCCCTCGACGCCGCCGTTCCAACTGATATTATGGTTGTCGCCGTCCTGGTTGTTCTCGAGATTGGCCGCGTTGTGTTTTTGCTCGTAGCTCACCAGATCCTCGAGGGTATAGCCGTCGTGGGAGGTGATGAAATTGATACTGGCGTAGGGCAGGCGCCCGCCGTGTTCGTACAGATCGCTGGAGCCGGTGAGCCGGTAGGCGAGCTCGCCGATCAGCCCGCCGTCCCCCTTCCAGTAGGCACGCACCGCGTCGCGGTACTTGCCGTTCCACTCGGTCCAGCCCACCGGGAAATTGCCTACCTGGTAGCCGCCCTCCCCCAGGTCCCAGGGTTCGGCGAAGAGCTTCACCTGCGACAGCACCGGGTCCTGATGAATGATGTCGAAGAACGCGCCGAGACGGTCGACCTCGAACAACTCGCGCGCCAGGGCCGAGGCCAGGTCGAAGCGGAAGCCGTCGATGTGCATCTCCAGTACCCAGTAGCGCAGGCTGTCCATGATCAGCTGCAGGACCCGGGGATGCATCATATTGAGGGTGTTGCCGCAGCCGGTGAAGTCCACGTAGTAGCGCGGGTCTTCGGCGCTCAAGCGATAATAGGCCTCGTTGTCGATGCCGCGGAAGGACAGTGTCGGACCCAGGTGATTGCCCTCGGCGGTGTGGTTGTAGACCACGTCGAGGATCACCTCGATGCCGGCGGAGTGCAGGCGCTTGACCATGGTCTTGAACTCGCCGATGTGGCCACTCTCCGAGTAACGCATGTCGGGCGCGAAGTAACCGATGGAGTTGTAGCCCCAGTAGTTACGCAAACCCTTTTCCACCAGATGCCGATCCATGATAAAGCTGTGCACCGGCATGATCTCCACCGCGGTTATGCCGAGACGCAGGAAGTGGTCGATGGCCGCCTCTGAGCAGAGGCCCGCATAGGTGCCCTGCAACGGTGTCGGCACCTCCGGGTGCAGCATGGTGAAACCCTTGACGTGCAGCTCGTAGATGATGGTGTCGTGCCAGGGCGTACGCGGCGGTCGGTCTTCGCCCCAGGTGAAGGCCGGGTCGATGACCTTGCACTTGGGCATGCCCGGCCCGCTGTCACGCCGGTCGAAGGACAGGTCGGCGTTTTTGGCATCGAGCTTGTAGCCGAAATGGGCATCGCTCCAATTCAGGTTACCGACGATGGCCTTGGCGTAGGGATCGATGAGCAGTTTGTTGGCGTTGAAACGCTGACCCTCCTTGGGCGCATAGCGCCCCTGCACCCGGTAACCGTAGAGCGCGCCCGGCCTGATCTCGGGCAGATAGCAGTGCCACACATGGTCGGTCTGCCAACGCATGGCGATGCGATGCACCTCGCGCCGGCCCTTGGGATCAAATAGGCACAGCTCCACGCCCTCGGCGTGTTCCGAAAACAGGGCGAAGTTCACGCCCTCCCCATCCCAGGTGGCCCCCAACGGATAGGGGCTACCGGGCCATACGGCCGGTGACCGGTTGATCATGAGCAGACTTAAGCGCCTCGCGTTTGGTTTATGATTTTGCGGACTTGCCGCCGGTCGGTCTATTCTTGCCGGTTTCCTGTATCAGTTCCAGGATGCCGCGCAACGGAATCGCCACCCAATCCGATCGGTTGCAGAAAGGCCAGCACGCTGTTCTCCCCACACGCCGGGGCCCTAGGGTCGCGCGCTCAGGGGATGCGCCACGCCATCCCAATCTTGTAGCACAGGTTTCCCCATGCGGGGACAAGAGCACAGCGTAACCCGACAGCTTTTCGTGCACAGGGCGGAGCAGCAAAGGTGCTTCCACCGTGTCGGCGGGGTTTTGTTGGGTTACGCCCGAAGGGCGCACCAACCTACAATAAGGAACGCCCCTTGGCCTTCCCCGCTGACGCGGGAGAAGAGGTCGGGACGATCTTGAAAAACAATTGGAAGATTCGCCACGACCTGCCGTGTTGGGTGGCCGGGTGATGGGGTTGTTGCCTGCAAACCTCCATGAACAAGACACCCGTTGCCGGTCACGGATATTGACGATGGCGATACGTCGATACCGGCCGCTCTACGCGGGGCCAGCACGAAATGTGGAGAAATTATAACAGCTTAGATCCGAAATGTCGCGTCGACGGCGGTACGGAATCACTACACTGACACGTTGCGCTCGCTCGCCCAACACACGGGCCTGCAAAATGTTCTACGATTATCCAATAACAGTACGTAACTGAACAACCAACAATATATATCAACATAAGGTGAAACAGCATGGTCAATCCATACGCCCCGCCCGAAGCGCAGCTGCAAAAGCAAAGCCTGAATACCGAAGGCCAGGGCACATTGCAAGGCGGTATCCACGGTCAGTATGATTTCTCCATCACCGCCATCATCGCTGAAGGCTGGGAAAAAACCAGCGGCGCCAAGGGCACCATCCTGCTAGCCTTTCTGATCTATATTGTGGTTTCCAGTATTGTAAGTGTGACACAAGGCCTGATCTTTCCAGACCCGGCTGTCCTGTTTCAGCAAAGCCGGTTCGGCACGGGATTTTTCTGGTTGGCATTGACCATCTTTATCAGCATCCCACTTACCTATCCGATATTGGCGGGTATCACGCTGCTGGGTATCAGGCGCTCGGTCGATGCCGATATCGATGCGGCTTCTGTTCTTCGGGCGTATGTCAAAACCCTCCCGCTTACCCTGTTGACGGTTGTGTCGATGCTGCTGACCATGCTGGGGTATGTGTTGTTGATCATTCCCGGTATTTATCTCAGTGTTGCCTACCTGATGACGTTCGCTCTGATGATGGACAGGGACATGGGCGTCTGGGAGGCGCTGGAAACATCCCGCAAGGCCATTACCAAACACTGGTTCAAGATTTTCTTCCTCTACCTGGTGATGGGCATCCTGTTTCTGCTTGCCTGTTTGCCTCTCCTCATTGGCCTGATCTGGATGCTACCGCTGTTTACCATCGTACATGGCATCCTGTATAAAAAAATGTTTGGGGTGGAGTCGGTGCAATAATATTGCGTGCTATCTTTAACGGCTCCTGCAGGGATGAAAGAACTGGTGGGCTACAATTCAGGGGGCAGGAACTGGCACGTCGTCAATGTGTTGGCGGGTGCTTAAGGTGACCGCTAAACCGCTTGGTGGCGTTGCACGCTATTGTCCGTTGAGGAGGATAGTCACTTCAGGGAAAATACGACTGGCTTCGCTGAAGTAACACCAGGGTAAGTGGCATCGGCATAAAGTCCGTATTCAGGCTTCGGCCTTATGTAGCCGGGCGGGTAACGCACCGCTATAACCGCTCCATTGGTTTTTCGGTGGCCTATGAGAAACACAAGCAGGCAACC
>JANNJF010000600.1:0-4055 GCA_031405715.1 Gammaproteobacteria bacterium
AGCGTCTGCCGCGCTTCCAGCAGACCGCGTTCAGCCAGCCGGGTCTGGTTGAAGCTGTAGCCCTGCACCAGATGCTCGCGCAACACGCGGGTGGCCCACTGGCGGAAGCGCGTGCCCTGGGTGGATTTGACCCGGTAGCCGACCGAGATAATGACATCGAGGCTATAGGCGGCGACCGGCTTATCCGAGGAAGCAATGTGCAAATTTTGCACATTGCTTTTCTTGGCCAGTTCGCCCTCAGCGAACACATTGTTGACGTGTTTCGTGACAACCGAGCGTTCCCGGCCAAACAGCTCAGCCATCTGCGCCTGGGTCAGCCAGACGGTGTCCTGTTCCAGACGCACATCCAGCCTAACCTGGCCGTCAGGCGCCTTATAAAGGACAACCTCGCCGCTCTTCCCTACTTCGAGTCCATTCGTCACACCACAGCCTCCAGATAAGGCCGCATCACGCGCTGCACACGGCAAATGCCGGCGTAGCGATCCAGCTCCGCCATTTTGAAGCGGCGCGCGCGCCACGCCTCACGCAGTGCCTCCAGCGCCACATCCAGGCCGATCTTGTGGCGATATTTGAAGCAGTCGGCCAGGGTCTTGGCGACGTTGTAGACCCTCACCGGCTGGCCTTCGAGTTGATGGGTTTCGATGCCCTCGGTCAGCGCCGTGCCCGAGTAACGGACGATGTGCAACGGCGGGTATTTCAGTGCCGGGCGTCGCGCGCGCCGGTCGATGGCGATCCAGACCTCGGACGGAAGCTGCGTTCCGATGCCGTGGAACTGCAATGCCGAGAGCAGGCAGACGACTCCGTGCGGCACGGCCATGTTCGCGACAGCAAGACCGTGGTGTTCGGTGATCGGGTGTTCGGGGAGACGATATAGACCGCGGGCGATGCGTTCGACCTCACCCGCTGCCACCAGACGAGTCAGCACTTGGCGATGAATCCCCGCCGCTCCCAGCTCGCGGGCGGTGACCCCCTTGCGGCGGCGCGCGAGTTTCAGCGTTCTTTCACGGTCCGTGGAATGTGGCATGTGACAAAGTGTATTCAAATACATTTTTCTGTCAACATTTAGCCACATCCTGAAATACCCTATTGACCACCCTCGGTTTGAACTACTAACTAATAAATCCTTAGCAGTTGCCCCCTCTTCCAATTCCCCGTCGCCAAAGACATTTTTCAGGTGCATCAACACGTTTTCTGGCGTGGTCTCGAAAATCTCGGACATCTGCCGCTGCGTCAGCCAGACCGTCTCCTGCTCCTGTCGCACGTCCACCCGGGCCGTTCCGTCGAGGCAGGCGATCAAGCGTCACGTTCCTTTGCAGTCATTCCTGATTTTTCCGCAACGAGGTAGACGGAAGGATTCTTTTTCTCCGCCCCGTTAAACTTCCGATTTCATCAAGGTTGGACCCAATCACATCGACGGTCTACCGCATATTCGCGGTAACACACCCCACAGCTCTCCCACGGAGTGCGGGAGCTTGCTCCCGCTTTGCGCAACAACGCCCGCCCCCGGACCTCAACACTCCGCTAACCCTCCGACTTCGACTCGTTTAGTTTGCAGATTCCCAAGTCTCAAAAAACAAAGCCCGCCAATGGCGGGCTTTGTTTAGGGGACGAGTTCTCCGAATCAACGGTGATTCTTCTTGTGAAAATCGTCGGAGCGCGTTGACACCACAAAACTGATAATCTCCTTGATAGCCTCAGAACAACCCTTAAAAAACCAGACGTCGAACAATGTCTGGCCCATGTTTCAAGATCAGCACGCCTAATAACTCATCGACAAAGGACTGGGTGGCTGAGACCATCCCCGTTCGGGTCAGGGCACAGTTTTCACAAATATTAATAAAATCGTACCCCGACCCGAAAGGCACTCCATGCGGCTCACAGGGCACCCACTGATGTTGCGCGCGTGATCAGGCAACACGCTTGTCGATCCAGTCCTCCACAATTTTGCCGTCGCGGTATACCACGGCATAGCCTGCGGAACGTCGTGCCTGTTCACGCGCACGCTTTACCGCGCGGCGCAACGCCGCTTCGGAGTTCACTAAATCCGGATCGCGCGCGGACGCACGATACTTTTTGCTCTCGTCGCTCATGACTTGTATCCTTCCTCTAGCGTCTGACCCTATTGACCTGTTCAGAAACAATCAGGCTGCGGACTGTTTATTATTCTCAGGAATCACCGAAAGCCGCAACCCAAGGCTATGCAACAGCGCGGTGAGTGTCGACAACTTCGGGTTGCCGTCCTCGCTTAATGTCTTGTAGAGACTCTCTCGCCCGACACCGGCCTAGCGTGCGACCTCGGCGATGCCGTGCACTTCCGTCACGGTGCGGAGCGCCAGGAGAAAACCTTCCGCGTCCTCCTCCTGCAACGCGGCATCCAGATAGGCCGCGGCGTCGCGGGGATCGCGCAGTGCTTCGTTGAGGGTGTCGCTATAGGGTCTGGTGGCCATGGTTTCTACTCCGATTAACGTCGCGCCAGGATGCGTGCGCTCTGGTGATATCGCTCGATTGCGACCCCTTATCACCGCCGCACAAAAGAATCACGGCACCCCGCGCGACCAATATATTTATTCAATCTCCGCTATCCCCTGTATCCGTTCCATGAGCAACGGCATTCTCGCCTGGCTGCCTTCGTCCCCGGGCAGGTGGCCGGACAATGCATCGACGAACCGGTTATCCCTGAGCAGTTCCTGAAAACGCGCAGCTAGGTGTGCGCGCAGATCCGGGTCGGCAAGCGCGATGTCGGTGATGACTTCCTCTCGCCCGTCCAGGACGGCCACCACGTCCTCCATATCATGACTCATGGTGTAGTCTTGACGCCCCCGGCCGTCGAAGGCGGCGAGCTTGGTGGCCAAGAAGTACGGTGCCGTCACCATCCGTATGATCTTGCCCGAGGGTAGTGTTTTTGGCGTCGCCGATTCCAGCGCGGCCTGGTACCAGGGATTACCAAACCCCAATATTTCCGGCTTGGTCGGCATCACATCCAGCAGCACACCCGGTGCAGTCCACCGGCAAATGGGCGCCTCCGGGCTTTGATCCTCACGGAAACCCCGCTTGCGCAGTTGGGTGGAGAGTTGATGATACGCATGGAGCGACGCCACCCCGGTAATGACATCCACATCTCGCGTGGCGCGAATGGGCGGTGCGGCAGCGTCAGTCAATAGCAGTCCCGTGGCACAGCCGCCGAGGAACACCAACTCATCGACGAGTGGGCCGAGACGCTCCACAGCCAACTCCAGGATCACAAGGTTAGGGTTGCGTAGCCTAGGCATACCGCTCCAGCCGCTTCTGCAACAACTTGATCGCCCACTCCCGCTCCCGCGCCTTGCCGCCGCGGATTGCATCCACCAGCACCAGGAGTTCGTAGAGCGCGTTGTCCGCACGCGCCGCCTGGGGCGCCAGTTTGTACAAGGGCGAAAAGGCCAGCCCCCGCACCTCACCCTTGGCATCGGGCCAAACCGGCGGCGGCTCGCCGGCGGAAACAAACCGATCCACCAGCGGCGGCGCGGCATGGGCGGTCGGCATGCCACGCGTCAGTTCGCCCAGCTCCGGGACAAAAATATACTTCAAGCCGTGGATCAGAAACTCCTCCAGGTTTTTTATGTTGGGGACGATGTCCTCATTCTTCTTCACCGCCAGCCGCGCCACCAGCACGCGCTGCACCGCGGAATGCAACTGCGAAGGACTCATGCCCAAACTCACCGCCAGCGCCGCATACGACCACGGTTGCCGGCCCATGGCCACCAGCTTCAACAACACCAGGATATCCTGCGGTTTAAGCACGGTTCCACCCACTATTCTGTGTTTCGTATTCTAGATTCTAGAATTTAGAATACCAACAAACGCCCCGAAGTCAATCAACCCCAAACCAACCCCCCGGAGTGCGGGAGCTCGCTCCCGCTGTAATTATGGCTCTTAGGTAGGGCACTAATCCTTAGCAAAGGCGGCTCGCCGCCGCCCACCCACCCACGCCCCCGCCCATAACAAACCCCACTCACCCCAACACCCCAGCTAACTCTCCTCCCCATCCACCAACTCCCCCACCAACACCCCCAACG
>JANNJF010000601.1:0-2609 GCA_031405715.1 Gammaproteobacteria bacterium
GTTCGCGTTTCCAGCGACAAGATCACCCGGCGCTTTTCCCAGATCGAACGCGTGGAGGTCGACCAGCCGGATCAGATACGCACCGGAATCCAACCTCAAACTCGCCAGTGGTTTCTGTCCCGTGCACACGCTGATGCAGGCCGGCGTCAACGTCGCCCTCGGCACCGACGGTGCCGCCAGCAACAACGATCTCGACCTGCTGGGAGAAATGCGCAGCGCCGCCCTCCTGGCCAAGGCCGTGAGCGGCGACGCCACGGCGCTCAGTGCCCATCAGGCGCTGCGCATGGCCACGCTCAATGGCGCGCGCGCCTTGGGGCTGGACGAGCGCATCGGCTCACTCAAGCCCGGCAAGGCGGCGGATATCACTGCCATCGATCTGCATACCCTGGCCAGTCAGCCGGTGTACGACCCGGTATCACAAATCGTGTACACCGCCTGCCGCGATCAGGTGACCGATGTGTGGGTGGCGGGCAAACGCCTGCTGCACAGCCGGCGGCTCACCACCCTGGACGAGGCCGCGATCTTAGAGAATGCTCAGGCCTGGCATGCTAAAATCTCCGGCGAGGCATAAAGCCAGCTGAGGAATTTCTGAACAAGTATTAGAAACTATCAAACTTGGTTCCCTCTCCCATGGGGAGCGGGGCAGGGTGAGGGGAAAATCCGTGACTAGCCCCTCACCCTAACCCCCTCCCCCGAAGTACGCGGGGGAGGGGGGACTGGTTCAGAGTTTCCCTCATCCATCCATCGTGCAGCACCACAGGTACCCTGCCATGCCAACCGCCACCAACGTCGATCAGGAAGAAATCGCCAAGTTCGAAAAATTGGCGGAACGCTGGTGGGACCCCACCAGCGAATTCAAACCCCTGCACGACATCAACCCGTTGCGCCTGGCCTTCATCGACGCGCGTGCGCACCTCAAGGGCAAGACCGTGGTGGACGTGGGCTGTGGCGGCGGCATCCTGGCGGAGAGCATGGCCGCCCTCGGCGCCCACGTCACCGGCATCGACCTGGGCGAAGCGCCCCTGGCGGTGGCGCGCTTGCACCTTAAGGAAACCGGCGTGACTGTGGACTATCGCAAGATCTCCGCAGAGGCCCTGGCCGATGAACAACCGGCGGGTTTCGATGTGGTGACCTGCCTGGAGATGCTGGAACACGTGCCCGACCCCGCCTCCACCGTGGCGGCCTGCGCGCGCCTGGTCAAGCCCGGCGGCACGGTGTTCTTCTCCACCTTGAACCGCAACCCCAAGTCCTGGCTCATGGCCATCGTCGGCGCCGAGTACCTGCTGCGCCTGCTGCCGCGCGGCACACATGACTATATGAAGTTCATCAAGCCGTCGGAACTGGAACGCATGTGCCGCTTTGCTGGCCTTACCGTCCGAGAATTCATCGGCATGCACTACCAGCCGCTGACGGGCCAGTATTCCCTCGGCACCGGGGTGGACGTGAATTATCTCCTGCACAGCGAACGTAAGAATGACTGACATCCGCACGGTACTGTTCGACCTGGACGGTACCCTCGCCGACACCGCGCCGGACCTGGCCTATGCGCTGAACTGCTTGCTGCAGGAAAGCGGGCGCCCGCCCTTGCCCTATGAGGTGCTGCGGCCCATGGCCTCCCATGGAGCCAGAGGCCTGATCGGACGGGGCTTTAATCTGACGCCACAAGACGCCGGCTACGCCGATCTGCGGCAGCGATTCCTCGATCTGTATGCCGCGAACCTGACCCGCGAGACACGTTTGTTTCCCGGTATCCCGGAGCTACTCGACACGCTGCAGGCGCGCGGCATCCACTGGGGCATCGTCACCAACAAACCGCGCTTCCTCACCGATCCCCTGGTGCAGCAACTCGGCATCCGCGAGGCAGCCGCCTGCGTGGTGAGCGGCGATACCACCGCCAACAGCAAGCCCCATCCCGAACCCATGTTGTATGCCTGTCGCGCGGCGGGCAGTCAGCCGGCGGAGTGCCTGTATGTGGGCGATGCGGCGCGCGACATCGAGGCCGGGCGCGTCGCCGGCATGCAGACACTGGTGGCCCTGTTCGGCTACATTAGTCAGGACGACAAACCACAGACCTGGGGTGCCAGCGGCATGATCAACGAACCACGGGAAGTCCTTCAGTGGCTGTCTGCCCATGAGTGACCCGGGTGTGGTGCTCGGATTCATCGGCACCGCCCTCATCGCCGGCCTGCTGGGCTGGCTGCTGGCGCGCATGCGTTACCAGCAACGCATTGTTGAACTGTCCACCACCCTGGACATCGAGCGCCGCCAAGCGGACGACAACCTGCGCAAACTCGAACAAACCTTCGCCACCCTGTCGCACGACGCCCTGAGCAAAAACACCACGAGCTTTCTGCAGCTCGCCCAGGAGTCCCTCAAGCAGTTTCACGTGCAGGCGCGCGGCGACCTGGAGCAGAAGGAAAAGGCCGTGGAGAATCTGGTGAAGCCGATCCGCGAGGCGCTGCAAAAAACCGAACAGCAGATGGGCCAGATAGAGAAGGAACGCAAAGAGGCCTACGGCGCCCTCACGAAGCACCTGGAGACCATGGCCCAGACCCAGCTGCAACTGCACGGCGAGACACGCAACCTGGTGCAGGCCCTGCGCCGGCCGG
>JANNJF010000602.1:0-1936 GCA_031405715.1 Gammaproteobacteria bacterium
ACGAGCAGATGCGGATCTTCTTCACGGACTATCTGAAGCGACAGCTGGGCGACGACCCGGCGCTGCTCGCGAAGGTGGTGCCGAGCTACCCGCCGTTCGGCAAGCGCATGCTCCAGGACAACGGCAGCTGGCTGACGGCGCTGAAGCGCGAGAACGTGGATCATCACCGATCGCGTATCGAGCGCGGTCAGACCGGTACTGACGATGCTCACTATCAACATCCCACCCGCTAGCAGCAAGATATAGCAGTAGGGAATGATGGCCGAGATCAAGAAATGCCGGCGTTTGATTGCCACGCGGTGAAAGAAGATCACCGCCATAGCGTTCTCCAAAACGGTGAACGTCAGGGAACTGAAAAACAGCAAGAGCACCAATCCCGCCACGCCCACTGCTCGCCAGTTTTCTAGGAACACGCTAATCTGAGCAATCAAGGCCTCGGTTTGTGCCGGGCTTACTAAGGCCAAGTATTCACGCACGGCAGCGAGCAGTGCCGGCGTTTCCCTGAATTGTGACAGCACCACCAAGATGAGGGCGAGCATGGGGACGAGGGATAATAGCGAGTAATACGCCACCGCTCCGGCCAGCAGAAAACACTGGTTGGCACGAAAGCCGGCGAATACCTGTCGCACGAATCCCCAAGGGCGATGGAGCACGTACCGGGTGCGGGTGGAAAGCATGGTCATGCCATGATTATGCGATGTTTTGCTGCGAGCGTCCCCGGATTATTGATGGGTACGCCTAATTATGAGTGACACCGATTTACCACACATTAGAAAACCGGTTTGCGCCGCCAGTACATCAAGTCGTATTAACGATACTTAGGCTCGGAGGAATGCCGTCACTTTTTATTCTGGAACTTCTACGTCTTGTCGCAACCTGGCCCACAACCGTGCGCCCAGCCTGCAAAGTAAAATACGGCGTGTATGGGTGTTTTTAACGAACTATTAGTTACTGCAACTAATGGTACCGAGGGTCGGAATCGAACCGACACGGTGTCACCACCACCGGATTTTGAGTCCGGCGCGTCTACCAATTCCGCCACCCCGGCAAGGGGCGCCAAGTATAACAACTTGTCTGTGACGAAAACAATGTCGGTCTGCCGATGATTTGTTTGACCGGTGCGCGGATGTCATCATCATAACCCCGGGTCGTGGATAATCAGTGAAAGGGAGGTTGGACATGTACGTGCTGGCGGGTGATTTGGGTGGCACAAAAACACTGTTGCAGATCGCCGAAGTGCGGGGCGCGAGCTGTCGCGTGGTGCGGGAGGAGCGTTATGCCAGCGCCGACTTCGACAGTCTCGTGCCGATGATCACGGCCTTTCTCCACACCCATAACCCTGAGCGCGCATACAAAATAGAAGGCGCGTGCCTGGGGGTGGCGGGGCCGGTGGCGGAGCGGGGCGCCACCCAGGTCGCTACACTGACTAACCTTCCCTGGAAATTGGATTCCGGCGAGATCGCTCAGGCGCTGGCGATTTCCCAGGTCAGGCTGATCAACGATTTTCAGGCCATCGGGTATGGCATCGCCGCCCTCGGGGCGGACGATATCGTCACCCTGCAGACGGGGCAGATGCAGGCGCACGCACCGCGCATCACCCTCGGTGCGGGTACCGGTCTCGGGCAGGGCGTGTTGATCTGGCGCGACGATTATTATGAGGCCCTGCCCACGGAAGGTGGCCATGCCGGTTTTGCACCGACCGATGCCCTACAGATGGATCTGCTGCGCTCTCTGCACGCCCGTTTCGGCCGAGTTTCCTGTTACTCTGGTCGGCCTCGCAGAGACCGAAGTCAAGGAAGCACGCGAGCGGGTGCGCTCGGCGATTCAAAACACTGGCCTTGAATTCCCCGCAAATAACAGGATCACGGTAAACCTGGCGCCTGCGGACTTGCCCAAAGACTCGGGTCGCTTCGACCTGCCCATTGCGCTGGGCATT
>JANNJF010000603.1:0-2498 GCA_031405715.1 Gammaproteobacteria bacterium
AAAGGCGCGGACCTCGCCGGCGGTCATGCTCGCGGAGGAGACAAAAAGGTATGCCTTGCTCCGCGAGCGCGACAGGCCGAGGCGGAACAGCTCATCCTTTTCTTCCAGGGCCAGCACCGCGCGGATGGCGCTGCAATGGTCATCGACGTACAGCCAGTCACGCACCTGCTGGCCATCGCCGTACACCGGAAGCGGACGGCCAGCGCTGGCATTCAGTATCACCAGGGGGATGAGTTTTTCCGGGTGCTGGTAGGGGCCGTAGTTGTTCGAGCAATTGGTGGTGAGCGTCGGCAGCCCGTAGGTGTGGTGATAGGCGCGCACCAGGTGATCCGCCGCGGCCTTGCTCGCGGCATAGGGGGAATTCGGCTGGTATTGATGGGTTTCGGAGAAGGCCGGTGCGTCCGCCGCAAGGCTGCCGTATACCTCGTCCGTGGAGACGTGTAGAAAGCGGAAGACGGACTTTGCCTTGGCCTCCAGGCCCTTCCAGTGGTGCAGGACCGCGGCCAGCAGCGTATGGGTGCCGACGATATTCGTCTGGATGAAGGCCTGCGGACCGAGGATGGAACGATCCACATGGGACTCGGCGGCGAAGTTGATTATGGCCCCGGGCTGGTGCTCCGCCAGCAACCGCGCCACCAGGTCGGCGTCGCCGATGTCTCCCCGCACGAAGACATGCTCCCGATCATTACGCAGGCTGTCCAGATTTTCTGGATGCCCGGCATAGGTGAGCAGGTCGAGATTGATGATGCGCGCCCGATTGCCCTTGCGCGCCGCCAGGACAAAATTCGCACCGATGAAGCCGGCGCCGCCGGTGACTAACCATGTTTGCATTATTATAGGGGGCTCGGGTGATGGCCTTGACCGCTGACTCGCGGATTTATAGTAAGTTGATTTTACAGAATTCTGAGGCAAACGGCAGCGCCATGTACAAACAGAAGTGGTATAAGAGAAAAAGCGGCGGAAACAAAAAACCCGGCCAGGTTGCCCAGGCCGGGTTTGCTACTGGCGTCCCCAAGGGGATTCGAACCCCTGTCGCCGCCGTGAAAGGGCAGTGTCCTAGGCCTCTAGACGATGGGGACAGATTGCTCTGTCGTCTTACAACGGTGGGTTGAGGTGATCAACCCGGTAATAATGGTGGAGCCAGGCGGGATCGAACCGCCGACCTCCTGCATGCCATGCAGGCGCTCTCCCAGCTGAGCTATGGCCCCTTTGAAAGGTGCGGTACTTTACTTTCTAGCGCCCCGTGGGTCAAGCCGGTACGTAAGATATCACCCGGATTTCCCGCGCAAATACGTAAGCCCCCGGTCCAGGCGTCGCAAAACCCGCTCCCGCCCGACCAGGGCCAGCGTGACGTCAATCGGCGGCGACACCCCTTTTCCGCTGATCATCACCCGCAGGGGCTGGGCGAGCTTGCCCAGATCCAGGCCGTGGGCCTCAGCGGTGGCGTGCACCACCTGGTGCACGGCCTCCGGGCTCCAAGGCTCCAGCGCCGCCAGACGCTGGCGCAGATCGGCCACCGCCGGCTCGACCGCAGGCCTCAAATGCTTGGCCGCGGCCTTGTCGTCGTAGGCCTCGAAATCCTGGTAGAAAAACACGCTGTTCTGCGCCATCTCCACCAGGGTCTTGGCGCGCTCGCGCTGGGCCAGGACCACATCCACCAGGGGCGGCCCACCAGCCGCCGGATCGATGCCCAGCTTGCCCAGATACCAGCTCAGGTGCTGGGCCACGTGCTGCGGGTCGCTGGTCTTGAGGTAGTGCTGGTTCAACCACAGCAGCTTTTCCGGATTGAAGGCCGCGGCGGAGCTATGCACCTGGGTGACGTCGAACAGCGCTACCATCTCGTCCAGGGTAAAGATCTCCTGATCCCCGTGGGACCAGCCCAGGCGTACCAGATAGTTGAGCAGGGCCTCGGGCAGAAACCCCTCCTCGCGGAATTGCATCACGCTCACGGCACCGTGGCGCTTGGACAGACGGGCGCCGTCGGGCCCGAGGATCATGGGCACGTGGGAATACACCGGCGGGGTCGCGTTTAACGCCTTGAGCATGTTGATCTGGCGCGGGGTGTTGTTGAGGTGGTCGTCGCCGCGGATCACGTGGCTGACCTGCATGTCCAGATCGTCCACCACCACGGTGAAGTTATAGGTGGGGGTGCCATCGGAGCGGGCAATGATCAGGTCGTCGAGCTCGGTGTTCTGGAACACCACCCGCCCGCGGATCAGGTCCTCCACCACCACTACCCCGTCCTGCGGGTTCTTGAAGCGCACCACCGGCGCCGTGCCGGCCGGCGGCTGCGCGACGCCGTGCCGGCATTTGCCGTCGTAGCGCGGTTTTTCCTTGCGCTCCATCTGCTCGGCGCGCAACTGTTCGAGGCGCTCTTTGGAACAATAGCAACGGTAGGCGCTGCCGGTGGCGAGCATTTGGTCAATGACCTTCTTATACCGCGGGAAGCGCTGGCTCTGGAAAAACGGCCCCTCGTCGTAATCGAGCCCCAGCCAGGT
>JANNJF010000604.1:0-7607 GCA_031405715.1 Gammaproteobacteria bacterium
CATCCGGCGCGGACGCGCTACGGGGATCGCGTACTTCTCCAGCTCGTCTACACGCTCTGGTTTCCGGAGCGGCCGGCGCAATCCGAGGGCGATCCGCTGGCCGGAAAGCTCGACGGCATCACCTGGCGCGTGACCCTGGCGCCCGACGGCGAGCCGCTGGCTTACGACGCGATCCATCCCTGCGGCTGCTTCCACCAGTTCTTTCCGACGCCTCGCGCCTCCGCGCGCCCGACTCCGGGCGGCATGGACGAGTGGATGTTCTCGCCGAAATCGCTGCCGCGCATCGGCGAGGGTCAGCGGCCGCTGGTCCGGATCGCCAGCGGCACGCACTACATAGAAGGCGTCGCGGTGGTGCGCGGAACCGACAGCCTGGTGCGCTATGAACTGCGCCGCGCGCTGCACGTCGAAGGCGGATGTCATGACCATGCCAATATCGTTTTCCAGATGCGCGAGTTCCCATGTGCCGTCAAACAGTTCCTGCAATAGGGCGCGTGGCGCGTGGCTGGCGATGGTCAGTCGCAGCGACGGCCGTAGCGCACGCAAGCGGTTGATCACCGGGGCGGTCTGGGAGATGTGGCCGTAACCGTGGGCGGACAGGGCGACGAGCAGATGGGGCGAATGATCCATGGAGGATACCGAGGTGCGAAAGGTGGGTATCAGTTTTTATCCATGGATGTTGGCGCGGTCGGAGTTTCTGTTTTGCCTTCGGCCGGTGCTGCCTTGGCATCCGCCGTATCCGCGCGAAGAAACAACGCCGGATCCACGCGGCTGTTGTTGAGGCTGATGCTCCAGTGTAAATGCGCACCGGTGACGCGCCCGGTACGGCCAACTTCACCGATCACCTCGCCGCGCTTCACACTTTGGCCGGGCTGCACGCCGATCTTATGCAGGTGATTGTACATACTGATGAGTCCCTGCCCGTGGTCGAGGAAGATGCTATTGCCATTGAAGAAATAGTCGCCGGTTCGAAGTACCGTGCCATCCGCGGGGGCGTGGATGAGGGTGCCCTCGGCGGCGGCGATATCCATGCCGCTGTGCGGCTGGCGTGGTTGTTTATTGAAGAAGCGCCGCAAGCCGAAGGAACTGCTGCGACGGCCATTGAACGGCAGATCCAGGGATAGGTCCATGTTGGCGCGCGGACTCCAGGTGGTGAATGCGTCGTTGATCTCCGCCTGGTCTTGGCGTATGCGCTGCATGTCCTTGGCCGTGGGGTTGACCTGGCGTTTATTGCGGAGTGTCAGATACTGCGCGGCGTACTCCTTGGGCTCGATCGTAAAATGTATTTCACGTAGCGTGCCGTCGGCATCGGTGGCCGAGATCGATTGATCGCCGGGCACAAGGTCGAGGGGTAGACCCACGACGGCCTGCCAAGTCGTGTCCCGTTGTATGACCAGTACGCGGTTACCATGAAAATACACTGTGGGTGCGGGGGCGGAGGCGGAGGCCGTGCCCACGGGGAGGATGGCGATGCCCCCGGGCACCGGGTTGGCGCGTGGCCATTGCGCCATGCCCGCCGTCGACCAGAACACCATACCGATGAGCAAAAAGGTTTTGGCCGCAATCGAGGCTACGGATGTAGGGTGGGCATTGCCCGCCAGCAGGTGCATGTCGCCGCCGCGTTTGGTGGGCGATGCACTGGAAGCTGCTCCTGCGTTTTCCCCAAGCGGCCTGGCGCCAGTACTTCTGCCATCCCTGGCGGTCGCCCACCCTACCAAACCCTGCCAGGGTTTTCTGCGTTGGCGTCTAGTCATCAGCTTGAATCTTATCCACCACGCACAGCAGGCTGCCCTGGGCCAACCGCGCCTGCAGTCGTTCGCCGGGCAGGATGTCCCGGGTGTTGCGCACAATGAGATTGTTATCGGCGCGCCGCACGATGGCATAACCACGCTGCAGCGTGGCCAACGGGCTTAAGGCGTCGAGGCGGTGCACGCCCAGCTGCACACGTTGCTGCTGCCGTTGCAGGTTCTGGCGCATGCCGGTCGTGAGAAGTGTCTGCATGTGCTGGAAGCGCAACCGCCATTCACGCAGGGCGATTTCCGGATGGCGGCGGTAAAGCCGCGCCGTGAGCGCCTGCCAGCGTGTGTTGGCCATGCGTTGTGTGGCGACCTGCGCCAGACGCATGCGTTTGGTCAGATCCGCCAGGCGCTGCTGCAGGCGCGCGATGCGCTCGCGCGGATGCACGATGCGCCCGCTCAACCAGTCGAGGCGCTGCTGGCGCGCGCTGATGTGGTCGCCCATCAACCGCAGGAGGCGGGTCTCCAGATAGACGAATTGCGCCAGCCACTCGTCCTGATTCGGGCTGAGCATCTCCGCCGCCGCCGTGGGCGTGGGCGCGCGGGCGTCCGCCACCCAGTCGGCGATGGAGAAGTCGGTTTCATGCCCGACACCGCACACCAGCGGCAGCGGGCAGGCGTAGACGGCGCGCGCGACCACCTCTTCATTGAACGACCACAGGTCTTCGAGCGACCCGCCGCCGCGGGCGAGGATCAGCGCATCGCAGTCGCGCCGTTCCCCCGCGAGGCGGATGGCGGCGGCGATCTTTTCCGCCGCACCCTCGCCTTGTACCGGGACTGGATACACCAGCACACCGATGGCGGGGAAGCGCCGGCGCAGCGTCGTCAGCACGTCACGCAGTGCCGCCCCCGTGGGCGAGGTGATGATGCCGATGCGTTTCGGCAGGGTCGGCAGGGGTTTTTTGTGCACCGGGTCGAACAGGCCTTCCGCCGCCAGGCGATTCTTCAGTATCTCGAAGGCGCGGCGCAGGGCGCCTTCCCCGGCTTCCTCCAAGGTCTCTACGATAAGCTGGAATTCCCCGCGCCCCTCGTACAGGCTGACGCGTGCACGCACCAACACCTGCATGCCGTCCTTCGGCACGCAGCCAAGGCCGCGTTGACTGCCTTTAAATAAGGCACAGCGTATTTGCGCCTGGCTGTCCTTGAGGGAGAAATACAAATGCCCGGAGGCGGGGCGCGCCAGATTGGAGATTTCCCCCTCTATCCACAGCAGCGGGAACTGCCCTTCCAGCAAGGCCTTGGCCTCGCGGTTGAGGCGCGAGATGGAATAGACATCGCGTTCTGCGGTGCTGGCGGATGCGGCAAGGGTCGGAGGGAGGCTCATGGGTCCAACATAACGCTGCGTGGGCAAATATACAAAGTGGAGTGATAAAAAAAGCCGGGTTTCCCCGGCTTTTTGGGTTATGCGGCGGCTAATTATTCTGGGTAGTAGGGTCCGGCCTTGGCATTGTCCTGGGCCTGCTTTTTGGCCAGCTGGACTTCCGTGGCGGCCATTTTCGCCTTTTTCAGGGCATTTTCCTTGTCGCCAAAGGCCAGTTCCGCGTCTTCCTTGGCTTCTTTCAACTGATCCGCCGTGTTGGCCCACAAGTTGATGTTGGCTTTCTTGGCAGCGGCAAGTTCCTGCTCGGCGGTCACGATCGCTTCACTTAGCTTGGCGCTTTCTTGCGCAGCGGCGCAGCCGCCCAGGACGGTGGCCAGGGCAGCCAGCAGGATGATCTTTTTCATGTAATGCTCCTCAGGGTGGTCAGGTAAACGAACAACTTAACGTACATGATTCATTAAAAGTGACTAAGCCCCGGACGTCAACTGCTTTTTTCCCCTGTTTACCTCTATTCCATGGAATAATTTGTCTTTATCCGACGTCTGCCCGGGCCTAACCACAGGAAATTTCACATTACCCCGTTGTCGGGTTTCCCATGAGTCCGTATAATGCCGCATGCGAATAGTCCAAGAAGCGTTAACCTTTGATGATGTTCTGCTGTTGCCTGCCCATTCCGCCGTGTTGCCCCGGGATGTTGACCTTAAAACCCCCCTTACCCGCAAACTCCGCCTGAACATCCCGCTGCTGTCCGCGGCCATGGACACGGTGACCGAATCCAGTGCGGCCATCTGCCTGGCGCAGGAGGGCGGGCTCGGCATTGTGCACAAAAACATGACCCCGGCGCGCCAGGCGGACGAGGTGCGCAAGGTCAAGAAGTTCGAAAGCGGGGTGATCAGCGAGCCCTTTACCGTCACCCCCGATACCACCATACGCAAGGTCCTGGAGCTGACCCGGGCAAAACGCATCTCCGGCGTGCCCGTGACCCTGGGCGGCGAGTTGGTGGGCATCGTCACCAGTCGCGACATGCGTTTCGAGACCCGTTTTGACGAGCCGGTCAGCCGCATCATGACCCCAAAAGAGCGGCTCATCACGGTGAAGGAAGGGGCCTCCCGCGAGCAGGTCTTACAGCTGCTGCACAAGCACCGCATCGAGAAAATCCTGGTGGTGGACGACAAGTTCGGCTTGAAGGGCCTGATCACCGTCAAGGACATCCAGAAATCCAGCGAATACCCACGCTCCGCCAAGGACGCCTCCGGGCGCCTGCTGGTGGGGTCGGCGGTAGGGGTGGGTAAAGGGACCGAAGAGCGGGTCGAACTCCTGATGGAAGCGGGGGTGGACGTGATCGTTGTCGACACCGCCCATGGCCATGCCCAGGGCGTGCTGGACCGGGTCCGCTGGATCAAGAAAAACTTCCCCCATGCCCAGGTGATCGGCGGCAACATCGCCACGGGTGCGGCGGCCAAGGCGCTGATGGACGCGGGCGCCGACGGTGTCAAGGTCGGTATCGGCCCTGGCTCCATCTGCACTACCCGCATGGTGGCGGGGGTGGGGGTACCCCAGATTACCGCCATCGCCAATGTGGCGGACGCCCTGGTGGGCACGGACATTCCCCTGATCGCCGACGGCGGCATCCGTTACTCCGGTGATATCGCCAAGGCCATTGCCGCCGGGGCCCATACGGTCATGATCGGCAGCCTGTTGGCCGGCACCGACGAATCGCCGGGCCAGATTGAGTTGTTCCAGGGCCGCTCCTACAAAACCTACCGCGGCATGGGCTCCCTCGGGGCCATGGGCGAGGGGTCGAGCGACCGCTATTTCCAGGAGGGCGCCAGCGCCGACAAGCTGGTGCCGGAAGGCGTGGAGGGGCGCGTGCCGTACAAAGGCCCCATGGTGAACATCATTCACCAGCTCATGGGCGGCCTGCGTTCCGGCATGGGCTACACCGGTTCGCCGGATCTGGACACGCTGCGCGCCAAGGCCGAGTTTGTGCGCATCACCAGCGCCGGCATCCGCGAGAGCCATGTGCATGACGTGACGGTGACCAAAGAGGCGCCGAATTATCAAAGAGAGTAGCAAGTTGCAAGAAAGAGAGTAGCAAGTTGCAAGTATGAAGTGGCAAGTAAACCCGGCACGCTGGTCTTACTTAACTACTTACCACTTACCACTTACCACTTACCACTTACCACTTGCTACTTACCACTTGCTACTTAATGCTTGCCACTTGCCACTGATTCTATGGACCCCCATTCCCAGAAAATATTAATTCTCGACTTCGGTGCGCAGTACACCCAGCTGATCGCACGCCGCGTGCGCGAGGCCGGTGTCTATTCCGAGCTGCATCCTTACGACATGCCGATAGAGGATATCCGCCGCTTCGCGCCGCGCGGCATTATTCTCTCCGGCGGTCCGGAGTCGGTGACGTTGCAAGGCACGCCCCGGGCACACCCGGACATCTTCCAGATGGGCGTGCCGATCCTGGGCATTTGTTATGGCATGCAGACCATGGCGGCGCAGTTGGGCGGTGGCGTCGAGTCCTCGGACAAGCGCGAGTACGGTTATGCGCGGGTACGCGCCCGTGGTCATTCGCAGTTGCTCACCGGCATCCAGGACACGCTGAACGCGGAAGGCCATGGTCTGCTGGATGTGTGGATGAGTCACGGCGATCGCGTGAATCAGCTGCCACCAGGTTTTCAGATCATCGCCAGCACCGAGCATGCGCCCCTCGCCGGCATCGGTGACGAGGGGCGCAAGTTTTATGGCGTGCAGTTCCACCCGGAGGTCACGCACACCAAGCAGGGCCAGGCGATCCTGCGGCGTTTCGTGCATGAGATCTGCGGCTGCGCCTCCCTGTGGACGTCGGGCAACATCATCGACAACCACATCGAGTCGGTGCGCCGGCAGGTGGGCACGGATGAAGTCATCCTCGGCCTGTCCGGCGGTGTGGACTCGGCGGTGGTGGGTGCGCTGTTGCATCGGGCCATCGGTAAGCAGATGACCTGCGTGTTCGTGGACACCGGTCTGTTGCGCCTGAACGAAGGCAATGAGCTCATGGCCGTGTTCGCCGAACACATGGGTGTTACGGTGTTGCGGGTGGATGCGGAGCAGCGCTTCCTGGATGCATTGAAAGGTGTGGCCGAACCGGAACAAAAACGCAAAATCATCGGCCGCCTGTTTATCACCATCTTCGAAGAAGAGGCCGCCAAGATCAAAAATGCAAACTGGCTGGCCCAGGGCACGATCTATCCCGACGTGATCGAATCCGCCGGCGCCAAATCCGGCAAGGCGCATGTGATCAAGTCACACCACAACGTCGGTGGACTGCCGGACATCATGAAGCTCAAGCTGCTGGAACCCCTGCGGGATCTGTTCAAGGACGAGGTGCGGCGCATCGGCGAGGAGCTGGGCCTGCCGCACAAAATGGTCTATCGCCATCCCTTCCCCGGTCCGGGACTCGGCGTGCGTATTCTAGGCGAAGTGAAAAAGGAATACGCGGACATCCTGCGCCAGGCGGATGCGATTTATCTGGAAGAACTGTATCGCCACGACCTGTACGACAAAATCAGCCAGGCCTTCGCGGTGTTTCTGCCGGTACGTTCCGTCGGCGTGGTGGGCGATGCCCGTGCCTACGAATTCGTCGTGGCCCTGCGCGCGGTGGAGACCGTCGATTTCATGACGGCCAACTGGGCGCACATCCCCTACGACGTGCTGGCCGCCATCTCCACGCGCATCATCAACGAGGTCAAAGGCATCTCGCGGGTGGTGTACGACATCTCGGGCAAACCGCCTGCGACCATCGAGTGGGAGTGATTTGTGCTCGTGCTCGCGGCTGCGAGCCTCGCGCGCAGTGATTCGTGTCTGAAAGAGGCCCCTGCGGGAGAAGACGACGACGGCTTCATCCATGGTCGAAATGAACTCTGGCGGTCATCGCGTCAGGGCCCAGTAACTGTCCACGCGAGGCAACATTCGCAAAGCTGAGGTCGCTAGCGCAGCAGGATGCGTGGAAGCTTGATTTGCCTACTTAACTAGCCATTGATTCGTGTTGTGCCTATTATTTTCATCAAGTAAGTTTTGTGAAGCTTGCGGAATTATTGCAATTTGCCTATTATGATGGGCGTTAAGTGTAGGTAAGCCTAAAATCATGAGCAACTTCGCCACTCCGCTGCATGTTTCCGAGCGTATCGCCCAGCTAGGCCAGCGCATCCGCGTCGCGCGGATTCGTCGCGGCTGGTCGGTTTTGGACCTCGCCAGCAAGGCCGGAATCAACCGCAATACGCTCACGGCCCTGGAACTCGGTAAGCCCGGCACGGCTATCGGTGTGTGCTTCACCGTGCTGTGGGCGCTCGGCCTGGAAAAGTCTCTGGATGCGGTGGCCGACCCGGACACCGATGTTCATGGCAAGGCACTCGAAGCTTCGCGTCGTCCCACCCGCGCGGGCAAGCCGCGCAAGACCGGCAACGACTATGACTTCTGAACGCGAAGCCTACGTCTACATC
>JANNJF010000605.1:0-3397 GCA_031405715.1 Gammaproteobacteria bacterium
ATCGCCAAGCCCGATCCGGACGGTCCGGTGCTCCACGGCACCGAGCTTCCGCGCGACCTGCACCGCCGCCGTCAGTTCGGCGCGATGGCGCTGACCGTAGTCGACAGGCCAAGGGCAAGGCCCGCCTCACGCGCTACGAGGACCTGCTGGCCGAGCAGCAGGCGGCGGACAAGCGCGACGGCGGGGCCGAGATCACCATCCCGCCCGGCCCGCGCCTGGGGGACCTGGTCATCGAGGCCAAGGGTGTCAACAAGGCCTACGGCGACAACGTGCTGATGGACGACGTCAGCTTCATCCTGCCCCGGGGCGGCATCGTGGGCGTCATCGGGCCCAACGGCGCGGGCAAGACCACCCTGTTCCGGATGATCGTCGGACAGGAGAAGCCGGACACGGGGGCGCTGAAGATCGGCGACAGCGTGGTCCTGTCCTACGTCGACCAGAGCCGCGACACCCTGGATGGCAACAAGACCGTGTGGCAGGAAATCTCCGACGGCCAGGACAATATTCTCCTGGGCAAGATGGAGGTCTCCTCCCGCGCCTACGTCAGCCGCTTCAACTTCCGGGGCTCGGACCAGCAGAAGTTCGTCAAAGACCTGTCCGGCGGCGAACGCAACCGCGTGCACCTGGCCAAGCTGCTGAAGAGCGGCGGCAACCTGTTGCTGCTGGACGAACCCACCAACGACCTGGACGTGGAGACCCTGCGCGCCTTGGAAGAGGCGCTGCTGGATTTCGCCGGCTGCGCCGTGGTGATCTCGCATGATCGCTGGTTCCTCGATCGTATCGCCACCCACATCCTGGCCTTCGAGGGCGATAGTAAAGTGCTGTGGTTCGAGGGCAACTACGCGGACTATGAGGCGGACAAGCATCGTCGTCTCGGCACCGATGCGGATCAGCCTCACCGCATCAAGTACAAGAAGCTCACCCACTGACCATTTGTCTCCGATATTTGGTCTCTAGGAAAAAGAACTCCATCTGCTGTAAGGAAAGGTAATTTCCCCCGACAAAGTACTGATTTCATCGAAAAGCTGCCGGCGGAACGGCCCCTATACACCCATGGAACCTTCTGTTAGATTAAATCCAGCCGGTTTCACCGGTCAGCATCTCGAAGGAAAGATTGCCACACCGCCCTTTTCGTGACCTGGGTGTTTTCACCAGTGCACGGACGGCGGGGGCAACATGTCTATTACTACTCAACGTTAAACAGGAGATTCAAAGATGATCAGCAAAAAGAAACTTACCGGTCTTGCCATTGCCACCGCCGCTGCCGGTCTGTTCGCCGCCGCCACCATTCCGTCCGTTTCCTTCGCCGCAGAAGCCGGCATGATCCATTGCACCGGCATCAATGCCTGCAAGGGCAAGTCTGACTGCAAGACCGCCGACAATGCCTGCAAGGGCATGAATTCCTGCAAGGGCAAGGGCTTTGTCGCCATGTCCGACAAGGATTGCAAAGAGAAGGGCGGAAAGCCCGAAATGCACGACAAGAAGTAATCTGTGTAAGGCTCATCGGGCGCCCTCCGGGGCGCCCGGTTTTTTTCCGCACCATGTCATTATCCCGCAAAGCACCACCCCACCCCAGCCTTGGCTTTGGTCTCGGCCTGCGCGTGGATCACTACGAAACCATCCTGAATACCCGTCCGACCGTCGATTGGTTTGAAATCCTGTCGGAAAATTATCTGGTACCCGGCGGCAAGCCGCTGCGTTACCTCGATCGCATCCGCGCCGATTACCCCCTGGTGATGCATGGCGTCTCGCTCTCCATTGGATCGAGCGACCCCCTCAACCGGGATTACCTGAAGCAGCTGAAGGCCCTGGCCGACCGCGTGCAACCGGCGTGGCTATCGGATCACCTGTGCTGGACCGGGCTCAACGGCACCAACCTGCACGACCTCATGCCCCTGCCCTACACGCAGGAGGCCGTGGAACACGTGGCGGCGCGCGTGCGTCAGGTGCAGGACGTGCTCGGCCGGCAGATCCTCCTGGAAAACGTCTCGAGTTATGTCTCCTACACCCAATCGGAAATGAGCGAATGGGAATTCCTGCGCGCCGTGGTGGAACGCGCCGACTGCCTGATCCTGCTGGACGTGAACAACATCTACGTCAGCAGTTTCAATCACGACTTCGACCCGCGTGCCTATCTCGACGGCATCCCGGTGGAACGGGTACAGCAGTTTCATCTGGCGGGTCACACCAATCACGGTCACTACATCGTCGACACCCACGATCATCCGGTGATCGATCACGTGTGGGATTTGTATGCCCACGCGGTGCGCCGCTTTGGTCCGGTATCCACCATGATCGAACGCGACGACAACATCCCGCCCTTGGATGAACTGCTCGCGGAACTCGACCTGGCGCGCGCCATCGCCGCCGCCGTAGAGAGCGAGGCCGCCGCATGAACCGTCTGCGGGACCTGCAACAGGATTTCCAGCGTTACGTCCTCCTGCCGGATGGACGCATGGATACCCAGGTCGCCTCCAGCGCCAAGGTCGGCGCGCAGGAGCGCCTCGGCATCTACGCCAACGCCTACCGCCTGCGCCTGCTGGAGGCCCTCGACACGGATTTTCCCGGGCTGCATACCCTGGCGGGTGACGAGGAGTTCGACCGCCTGGGACGCGCCTACATCGACGCCCATCCGTCGCAACACTTCTCCCTGCGCTGGTACGGCCATCAGGTGGCAACGTTCCTGCGCGCCACGCTCCCCTATGCCGAGCACCCGGTGCTGGCGGAGATGGCCGAGTTCGAATGGGCCATGAGCCTCGCCTTCGATGCGGAGGATAGCCCGCTGGTCACGGTCGAAGATATGCTGGCACTGCCCCCCGAGGCCTGGGCCAGCATGGTCCTGCAACCCCACGCCTCAGTGCAGCGGGTGAACCTGCAATGGAATGTGCCGGTGTTCTGGAAGGCGGTGCAAGCGGAACAGGACCCAGAGGCGCCGGAGCAGGCCGAATTCCCCATGGGCTGGGTGCTGTGGCGGCAGGAGCTCAATACGTATTTCCGCTCGCTCACCGTGGATGAGGCCTGGGGACTCGACGCCCTGCTCAGCGGCGTGAGTTTTCCCGATCTGTGCCAAGGATTGTGCGAATGGGTGGACGAAGAACACGCCCCAGCCCACGCCGCCGGCATGCTGAAACGCTGGGTGCAGGACGGCATGGTGCGCGGGATTATTCTGCCGCAATCATAAACGTGGAGTGCGGCGGCTCGCCGCCGCTTTATTAAGGGGGGCTTGCCCCCGCACGCTCCAAGACCGCCCATAACAACACCATGCCCACCCCACTGATCTCCGCGTAAAATCACCCTCACCCCATGATCGCACCCAAATAAGGTGTTGTGGCACCCTTTGAAGAGCGGCGGCGAGCCGCCGCTATGAAAGCGGGAGCAAGCTCCCGCACTCCACAAA
>JANNJF010000606.1:0-3315 GCA_031405715.1 Gammaproteobacteria bacterium
CATCATTGTTCCCGCCGAGCCGATCACACCAACTTAACACGTGCAGCGAGACGTCATGATTAAAGTGCTGGCGGTAACCAATCAGAAGGGCGGTGTGGGCAAGACCACCACCAGCATCAATCTGGCCGCGTCCCTGGTCAAGACGCGGCGGCGTGTCCTGCTCATCGATCTGGATCCCCAAGGCAATGCCACCATGGGCAGCGGCGTCAACAAGGAACAGGCCCACCCCACCACCTACGAAGTCCTGATCGGCGAGGCCACCATCGAGGCGGCGATGGTGGTGTGCGAAAGCGGTTACAGCCTGGTGCCGGCCAACGGCCACCTGTCCGGTGCGGAGGTGGAGCTGATCGGCATGGAGCGACGCGAGCGACGCTTGAGCGACGCACTCCAGGGGCAGATGGACAAATTCGACTATATATTGATCGACTGTCCGCCGTCCCTCAACCTGTTGACGGTGAACGCCCTGGTGGCGGCGCAGTCGGAGCTGATCCCGATGCAGTGCGAGTATTACGCCCTCGAAGGCCTTACCGCCCTGGTGGGCACCATCCGCAAGATCCGCGAGACGTTCAACCCGCGCCTCGAGATCGAAGGCCTGTTGCGCACCATGTTCGATCCGCGCAACACCCTGGCGAACGAGGTCTCGGCGCAGCTGGGTGAGCATTTCGGCGATAAGCTTTACCGCACGATCATCCCGCGCAATGTGCGTCTGGCCGAGGCGCCGAGCTACGGCAAGCCGGTGATCAGTTACGACATGCAATCCCGCGGCGCGCAGGCGTATCTCGCCCTGGCCGGGGAAATGTTGCGGCGCGAACAAGGCACACCCGTATGAACTACTTTTCACGTTCCCGCGCCGCTGCACCGCAGCGACTGGCGGGCGAGGCATGAACATGAGCACGAAGAAACCCCGCCTCGGCCGCGGACTGGATGCCTTACTCGGCGGCGCCCTGGATACCACGGCCCACACCAAGGACGATCTGCGCCACCTGCCGGTGGATCTGCTGCAGCGCGGCAAGTATCAGCCGCGTACCCACATGAGCCCCGAGGCCCTGGAGGACCTGGCCAATTCCATCCGGGCCCAGGGCGTGGTGCAACCCATCGTGGTGCGCCCCTTGTCCGGTGGCCAGTATGAGATCGTCGCCGGCGAGCGTCGTTGGCGCGCCAGCCAGATGGCCGGTCTCGACACCATCCCCGCCGTGGTGCGCGACATTCCGGACGAAGCGGCCATCGCCATCGCGCTCATCGAGAACATCCAGCGGGAAGACCTCAACCCGGTGGAAGAGGCGTCGGCGCTGCAACGCCTGATCGACGAGTTCGGCATGACCCACCAGCAGACCGCCGACAGCGTCGGCCGCTCACGCGCCGCCGTCACCAACCTGCTGCGCCTGCTCACTCTGAATGACGACGTGCGCCAGATGCTGGAGGAAGGCAAAATGGACATGGGTCATGCGCGCGCCCTGCTGGCACTCACGGGCAATGCCCAGAGCCAGGCGGCGCGCCAGGTGGTGGACAAGGGGATGTCGGTGCGCGAGACCGAGAGCCTGGTGCGGCACCTGGCGGAGCGCCCGTCCGCCCCCAAGGCGAAACCCAGCAGCCTCGACCCGGACATCCGCGCGCTGCAGGACAGTCTGTCGGACAAGATCGGCGCCAAGGTGCACATCCAGCATACGTCGAAAGGCAAGGGCCGGCTGATCATCGACTACAATAGTCTCGACGAGCTGGAAGGCGTGCTGGCACGTATTCGCTGACCGAAGGCATGTTAACGACGCCGATAATTAGATAAGCTTCCATTGCGGTGCGACTCGCCGCAGGAAATCAGGAGAATAATAAATGATGCGAGTAACACGTTTGGCAGTCGTGCTGGCCCTGGGAATCCTGGTGCCCCTGACCAGCTACGCGAGTGCGGACGATATCCGCCGGGATGCGCTGCGGGGCGACACGGCCGCCCAGCATGAAATGGGCATCCTGTACGAATTCGGTTTCCACCTGGCGGAGCACGAGATCGAGGCGCTCGCCTGGTATAGCGTGGCCGCCGAGCGCGGCAGCCAGCCCGCCGCACAACGTCGCGACTTGTTGAACGCACGGCTTTCCGGAGCACAACGCGAGCAGGCAGAAAAGCGGCGTAACGAAATCATGGCCGGCATGTCCGCCGCCCCGCCACCCGCCGCGGCGCCGGAAGCGGCGCCTGCCCCCGTAGTGGAGGCAGCGCCCATGTCGGCGCCGGAGGCCACCCCGCCCAAAGAGCCAGAGCCTCCGGCCACCCTCGAAGTCCTGCCCATGCCGGCCCCGACGGAACCGCCAACCGCGGAACCCGCACCCAAGCCGTAGTACCCGGGGTGCGGTGGCGCAGGTGATCCCGCAAGATCGGCGTTGCCCCGCGCCCGGTACCTGCTGGGGGAAGGCGCATGAGTGAGGTCTATTCAAAAGATCCACAGGTCGAACGCTCCCTGCGACACTCCCTGCGCGATGGCGTCGCCTATGCCGTGATGACCGGCGCCGGTGAAATCTATTTTTCCGCCTACGCGATTTTTCTCAAGGCCAGCACCGCACAGATCTCTTTCCTCGCGGCGGTGCCGTCGCTACTCGGATCCTTCGCGCAACTTTTTGCCGCCTGGCTGGCGCGCCGCAGCGGCCGGCGCAAGGACATCATCCTGGCCGGCGTCCTGGCTCAGGCCCTCACCTGGTTGTCCATCATCTGGTTGCCGTTTTTTTTCCCCGAACAGGGCGCCACGATACTGATCGTAGCGGTCGTGCTGTATTACGCCGCCGCCAACCTGGCCGCGCCGTTGTGGAACAGCCTGATGGGCGACCTGGTGCCGGAACATAAACGCGGACGTTTCTTTGCCCAGCGCACCCGCAGCATGAGCTTGATGTCGTTTCTGTCCCTGGTGATCGCCGGCGGTGTTTTGCATTTTGCCGATTTGCATCAGATGACGCGTCTCGGATTTCTGTTGATCTTCAATGTCGCCATCGTGGCGCGGTTTTATTCGTTCTATCAGCTGAAGCGCATGGTGGAGCCAGAGACGGTCAGCGACGCCATGCAGCCGGTGTTCACCCGCGACTTCCTGCAGCGCCTGCGGCGCTCGCAGTTTGCGCGCTTTTCTGTTTTCTTCGGCATGATGAGTTTTTCCGTGGCGCTGGCGGCGCCGTTTTTTACCATGTACATGCTGCGCGACCTGCACTTCACCTACCTGGAGTTCACCGCCGCCACCGCCGTGTCGGTGCTCGCCCAGTTCATGACGCTTACCATGTGGGGGCGTCTCAGTGATGTGTTCGGTAACCGTTCCATCATGGCGGTGACCGGATTCTTCATCGCCG
>JANNJF010000607.1:0-3244 GCA_031405715.1 Gammaproteobacteria bacterium
CCCGACCCGGCTGCGTTACTAATGGCTCTTAGGCAGGGCACTGCACATTAGCCGGCGACGGACAAAAAAACGGGGCGCAGAGCGCCCCGTTTTTTTTCAACCATCACGCATCAATCGCTTTTTGTGTCGTCACTCGGCGCACGCGTCTCGATCTGAACAAAACCGGCAGGCGGAGCACTCGCTGCGGGTGTTTCATGCCGCACCGATTCCCGAGGTTGTGTGGACTCCCGAGGTTGTGCACGATTGCCATCCGGTGACGTTGTCGGTTCCGACCGGTTGTAATCGTCCTGTACCGCCGGGGCGTTCACGTTGCCGGTGGAATCGGAACTGGATGACTCTGGGCCGGACTGTGCATCCGATTCACCCGGACGGCCGGGTTGACCCTGCGGGCCGCGACCGCGGCGGCCACGACGACCGCGGCGGCCACGACTGCTGCCGTCGGGTCGTTCCGGGCGTTCGGTTTTTTCCGCCTGCTCGGGTTTTTCCCGCGGTGGCATCGGGCGGGCATCGCCGCCGGCGGCACGTTCCGGACGGGCCTCTGCGGGTCGTGGTTCGTGGCTGCGTGGTGGCTGGCCCGGCCGTGGCGGCCGCGGGCCGCGGCCTTCACGTTTTTCATGGCCACGTTGTTCGTTGCGGCGATGTTGTGGTGGACGGGCGTGGCGTGCGTGGCTGTCGCGCGCGGCGGGGCGCTTCTCGCCGGCTTTCTTGGGTTTGTCCTCACCGAACAGGCGCTGGAAAAGACGGCTGAGCCAACCCGGAGGTGCGGCCTTAGGGGTTGGCGCTGGCGCGGCCATGGCGTGGGTGATGGGCCCGATCAGGGGCTTCTCCGCCACAGGCACCGCGGCGGCGCGGCTGGCGGCCATTTCTTCCTCATCCTCTTCCACCAGCTCGATTTCGTAACTCGGAGTGTCGATCTCCGCCTCGAATTCGTCAGTGCGCAAACGGCGTACGTGATAATGCGGTGTTTCCATTTCCGGATCGGGCACGATCAATACCGGTGTGCCGATGCGCGATTCGATTGCGCTGATCTCGTGGCGCTTCTCGTTCAGAAGGAACGTGGCCGTGGCGACCGGCACATGCACGTGCAGGGCGGCGGTGTTCTCCTTCATGGCCTCTTCCTGTATGTAGCGCAGGACGTGCAGCGCCGAGGACTGTACGCTGCGGATGCGGCCGGTGCCGACACAACGCGGGCAGACCAGGCTGCTGGATTCACCCAGGGACGGGCGCAGACGCTGGCGCGACATCTCCAGCAGACCGAAACGCGAGATACGTCCCACCTGGACGCGTGCGCGGTCGGCCTTCATGGCCTCGATCAGCTGGTTCTCCACGGCGCGCTGGTTGCGCGCCGGCGTCATGTCGATGAAATCCACCACGATCAGACCACCCAGGTCGCGCAGGCGCAGCTGGCGTGCCAGTTCGTCGGCCGCTTCCAGGTTGGTGTTGAGGGCGGTCTCTTCAATGTCGGCACCCTTGGTGGCGCGCGCCGAGTTGACGTCGATGGTGACCAGGGCCTCGGTGTGGTCGAACACCAGGGCGCCGCCGGACTCGAGGCGTACTTCACGCGAAAACGCCGATTCGATCTGGTGCTCGATCTGGAAGCGCGAGAACAACGGGGTCTCGTCGGTGTAATGCTTGAGCTTCGGCAGGTTCTGCGGCATCACCTGCTGCATGAATTTGCTGGCGCGCTCGTGGATCTCGGCGTTGTCGATGAGGATTTCACCGATGTCCTGGCGCAGATAGTCGCGGATGGCACGGATCACCAGGTTGCTTTCCTGGTAGATGAGGAAGGGCGCGCGTTTGTCCTCGCCGGCCTTACTGATGGCCTCCCACAGATGGGCGAGATAATCGAGATCCCATTGCAGTTCTTCCGTGTTTTTGCCGATACCGGCAGTACGCACGATGACGGCGTAGTCCTGGGGGATGTTGAGCTGGGCCATGGCCTCGCGCATCTCGGCGCGTTCGTCGCCTTCGATGCGGCGGGAGATACCGCCGCCCTTGGGATTGTTCGGCATCAGCACGAGGTAGCGGCCGGCGAGACTGATGAAGGTGGTGAGGGCAGCGCCTTTATTGCCACGCTCTTCCTTTTCCACCTGCACGATCAGTTCCTGGCCTTCTTTGACGACGTCTTTGATCTTGACCTGCGCCATGGGGGTTTTGTTGTCAAAACCATTAAAGTAGACACGGGAAATTTCCTTCAGCGGCAGGAAGCCCTGACGTTCAGAACCGTAATCCACGAAGGCGGCTTCGAGGCTGGGCTCGACGCGTGTTATCTTGGCTTTATAAATATTGCCTTTTTTCTGCTGGTAGGACGAAGACTCGATGTCGAGGTCGAGGAGTTTCTGGCCATCGACAATAGCAACACGCAACTCCTCTGGATGAGTTGCGTTAAATAACATTCTTTTCATTGTCTGTGTATCCTTGACGCCCGGTATGAGTATTCGTACCCGGCGTGGACCACCCGTAATCCTAGTTATCAACTACAAAATCCATCACTTTCCCGCGGGAACAATGATGGATAGGGATGTCTCGGCGATCCCGGCCCGGAGCGTCATGCGTCCCGGAGCGTCATAATCAAAATGCACCACTTCGGTTGGGTGAGCGGTGCGAAACCCCTTGGGTCCGTGTAGGCTCCACAGCTGCCGGTTAGGGCGGCTGGCAGGTGTTGCAGACAGAAACAGTCTGTCACCACGCTTGTCTACACTGGGCCAGTACCCGGCACATCACCAGGTACGAAAACCGTTTGTTCATGTGCACTTGCGGGCCTATCGCTAAGCCATTACTGCACATGACGAAATATAACAGTGCGTCTGCGTCCCTGCAAATCTGTTATCATTTTTCAATGACTTTAGCCAAGAAAAAAGCCGCACCCACGGTTGCCATGGGGGTGCGTTATGAAGAGATAGACGCGGAACGTGCCGGTCAAAGGCTCGATAACTATCTGATTACCATGCTAAAAGGTGTTCCCAAGACGCATATCTATCGGTTGATGCGCAAGGGCGAGGTGCGTATCAATAAAGGTCGCACCAAGCCGGACTATCGCCTGCAGGCGGGGGACATCGTGCGCATCCCGCCGGTGCGTACCGCCACCGACCAGGCCCGCCAGATGATTTCCGGCCCGGACATGCAACAGCGTTATGGCTGGCTGGAGGAGTGCATCCTCTATGAAGACGATGTTTTGCTGGTGGTGGACAAGCCCTCGGGCCTGGCGGTGCATGGCGGCAGCGGCATCAGCTTAGGGTTGATC
>JANNJF010000608.1:0-12700 GCA_031405715.1 Gammaproteobacteria bacterium
ATACTCGCTGGCCTGCATTACGTAGCACACTACAAGAATGCCATCTACAGAATGCCAGTAATGGCAAATTACTTGCCCGCAGTTACCAGCTCAGCAAAGAAACGCTCGGTATTTTAACTGGCCAGGGAAAAACCAGTGATACCACGTACAATCTCTCCGGCATTCAGCAATCTTCTGCCTCAACGCTGGCGAATGTCACCGCATAAACAATGCGCTAAAATATTTCTAACGAAATAATTCACGGCTCTTTAGCGGCTTGCGACTACTTCCTTACCAAGTACGACGCTGCCGGGAATAGGCAATGACCGGAAAGAGCTCAACTAACTGTCATTGGAGGGCGCGCCTTTTGCGCCCGCGGCAATCCCCGACGCCTTGGCACTCACGCAGGGGCGCCTCCCCCACGGGCATTGCTGCGTCGCTACCGCTCCTCGCCATGACAGAAACTCTATGACACACACCCCATGACCCACCGCTACGAATCTGACCACCCCCTCAGCACCGAAGAAATCGGCGAAGCCCTGGATGAACGCCTCGACATCGAGCTCGATCCATCGCTCGCCGAGCGCCGCATCACCAACCGCCTGGCGGAGGCCCTGGCGATGCTCGATCGTGATCAACAGGAATTCGTCCTGCGCTGGGTCAGCATCATCGCCCAGACCCACGCGGAAATGGCCTACCAGTTTGCCGCCCATGCGCCTTTGGGCCTAAGCCTGATGTCGCAAGCGGATATAGAAGGCTGGATCATGCGCGCCATGGACGTCTTCGACCGCATGGGCCTGTTCCTCGCCATCACCGTGTTCCGCGAGGCCGAACGCTATGCAGAGGAAGCACGCACCAACGCCAGCGGCATCGGCTTTGATGATGTGTCCGGCGTGCTGGAATTATTCGTGCGCGGCCTCTCCGGCCGCGGCGTGAAACTCGAACCCGGCGACGACACCTACACCGACACCACTACTCTGTTCCTGCCGCAGCGCGTAGCACGCTTCGCGGAGCGCGAGCGCAATTTCGTTCTCTATAAGGCCATGGCCGCTCACCTGTGGGCACAGACCTGGTTCGGTACCTTTCGCGTGGACCTCACCCAGGCCCTGGCGCATTACCCCGATGCGCACAAGGCCACGCAACTCTTCCACGCCCTGGAAACCGTGCGCCTCGATGCCTGTATCGCGCGGGAACTGCCCGGCCTGCACCGCGACCTTCTCGCCCTGCGGGAAGCGCTGGGCGATGACAGTTATCCCTCCGCCTGGGCGCTACCTATCGCAACGCTGCAACAACCCGGCGCCACCGCCGACACCACCCTCGCCGTTGTGCAGCAACTCTACGCGACCGATGTTCCACCCGCGCTGTGTTATCAGGGCGGTCTCTACCCCGAGCGCGCCGACGCCGCCATCGCCATCCGCCTGGCGCGGGAGAAAGATCAGTTCCGCACGGCACTGGCACGCATGGTGGAAGAGAAGGACAAGAAAGGCCAAGACGACGCGCAGAGCGAGGCGGAAGCCGACGCCGACGCGACGGAGGAACTGGGGAAACGCTTCGACCTCAAACGCCAACCCGATCCGGAGCACCCGGAGAACTTCACCTTCGAAATGGAACTCGATGGCCAGCCCATGACCCCACCGGCGGATGTCATCAGCCTCATGGACTCCATCATCCAGGACCTGGGCGAGATCCCCGATGATTACCTGGTCGCCGCCGGCGACGGCGGCTATCGCACCGAGAACGAAGAAAAAAATCCCGACGACGTATGGCAAGGCACCTACCACGAAGAAGGCGCGCACATCTACCAGGAATGGGACCACCGCCGCCTGCACTACCGTAAACACTGGTGCGCCCTGCGGGAGATCGACGTGCACCCCGTGGACGACCCCTTCGTGGCGCGCACCCGGCAAAAGTACGCGCCCCTCATCGCGCTGCTGCGCAAATCCTTCGAAGCACTACGCGGCGATGAAAAGTTATTAAAGAAACAAAAGAACGGCGACAACATCGACTTCGACGCCTATGTCGAGGCCTACGCCGACATGCAACACGGCATGGAGCTGAGCGAGCGGGTACTGACCAAACTGCAAAAACACGAACGCAACATCGCCGTGATGTTCATGGTGGACATGAGCGGCTCCACCAAGGGCTGGATCAACGACGCCGAGCGTGAGTCGTTGGTGCTACTATGCGAGGCGCTGGAAGTCCTCGGCGACCGCTATGCCATCTACGGCTTCTCCGGCATGACACGCAAACGCTGCGAACTCTACCGCGTAAAACGCTTCGACGAACCCTACTCCGACCTGGTACGCGCCCGCATCACCGGCATCAAACCCAAGGACTACACCCGCATGGGCGTGGCCATCCGTCATCTGAGCAAGTTACTCAACGAAGTCGACGCCCGCACCAAACTGCTCATCACCCTGTCCGATGGCAAACCCGACGACTACGACGGCTACCGCGGTGACTATGGCATCGAAGACACACGCAAGGCCTTGGTGGAGGCCAAGCGGGATGGCATACACCCCTTCTGTATCACTATCGACAGCGAGGCACGGGATTACCTGCCGCATATGTATGGGCCGGTGAACTGGACGTTGATTGATGATGTGAAGAAGTTGCCGTTGAAGGTGTCGGATATTTATCGGCGACTCACCACCTAAAACTCGTCACCCCTCTCCAACAACGCCATCCCCTCTCCCCCGCCAGGGGGAGAGGGCCAGGGTGAGGGGGGGCATGCCCGACTCGCCTAACCTGTTCATTCCCGCAATGCGAGGCGGCGCTTTATGCGGCCGCGGCAATCTCCCAAAAGGGACACAGACTGTCCCATTTTGTCCTGCCATCGGGAATACCTCGACCGGATCTCATTTATCCCCCCCATGCCTCTCCGTGCGCCAGCGCACCGACGTCGCGACGTGAGAAGTGGTCCCATGCCCCGTGGGCGTGCATGTACCGAAGACTGAAAATCCGGTTCCCAATGGACGACCCTGTACACAGCACATAAACATGGGATCCGGTCAATCCGCTGTGTGGACGCGCGCGTAACTCCAATCTGGTGACGGCCTGGAAGGTATATTTTCTTGTCCATGAGCCGGTTCAATTGGCACAAGGCGCCCGTTCGTGCCGCCATTCACACTTTAGATTCAATAAAACTGGAGACGACAATGATGAAATGGAAACAACTACTGGCCGCGAGCGGCCTGCTGATTATCGGCCTTGTTGGCAGCACGACGTCCTTCGCTGATAGCAAGGCGGAAATCGACGCCAACGTGAACAAGGCCGTGAAGCAGTTCCACGCGCTTAACCCGAAGAACGAGGAACTGGCCGGGAAGGCAGCGGGAATGCTGGTATTCCCGCGCATCACGAAAGCCGGTGCCGGCATTGCCGGGGAATTCGGCGAGGGCGTGCTGCTGATCAAGGGCAAGACGGTCGGCTATTACGACATTGGCAGCGGCTCGGTCGGGCTCACCCTCGGCATCGCTGAACGCAGCGAAATCATCATGTTCATGACGCAGGCATCGCTCGATAAATTCACCAAGAGCAAAGGATGGAGCGTCAGCGCGGATGCCGGTTTCGTCGTCGTGTCGACCAGCGCCAGCGGTACCTATGACACCCAGACCCTGAAGAAGCCTATCCTCGGCTTCGTCTTCGGCGAAAAAGGCCTGATCGGCGACTTGTCGCTGGAAGGCTCGAAGATCACCAAGATCGAGAAGTAACGTTCAGCCTCGAATAGTACCGGCATCAGAATCGACCCTGGTGGCGACACCAGGCGCGATCTCTGTGATGACACTCACAAAGCCACTGTCGAAGACCTGCCACGGATAACACCGACGAACGACCTGCTCCGGGTCTGATTGCGTCTCGTTTATGTGCGATAGGAAACAGAAGAGTATCGGCATTGTTGCTACGATGAATTCTCACTGGGTTACCCAACTGCACTAGGAGATTTAGATATGAGAATCAAAAAAGTTAGTTCACTCATCGGCTTGTCAGCCGCACTGTTACTCGGTCCCTTGAGCGCCGTCCAGGCACAAGGTCCAGGGGTTTATCTAGGCGGCTCGTGGGGCGCCTATAGCATCAAAAAAAGCAGTCTTAAAGAGAATGACAACATATTGAAGGCCGTCGTAGGCGCCCAGTTCAACCAATGGTTCTCCCTCGAAGGTTCGTGGATCGATTTCAACAGTACCAACAGCGGTAGTGAGAGATTCGAAGCCGACGGCAAGGGCCTAGCGGGGTTGTTTTCGATGCCGCTGGGGACATCGTCGTCGGCCTTTGTGAAATTCGGAGAATTCTGGTGGAGCTCGGATTCGTTATTGGGCGGAACGTTAGGCGCCAGTAAGGGCAACGATCCGTTCTACGGTATCGGTTTCAAGCATGGCTTTAACGATCACCTTTCGTTACGCGCCGAGCTGGAGCGTTTTGACGTGGCGGATGCCCGCCTCGACGCCCTCACAGTGGGTCTCGAGTTCAAGTTCTAACAGGGCGTCATGGCAGTGCTTGCGCAGGCGAGCGAGGCGGACAGCGGCGCGTGGCCTGAGATGCCACGGCGCAGTTTGGCGTGTGACCGGCACCCCGGTCACCGCCCCGTGCGCGCCGGTAGGCGCGCGATGAACGGGATCAGCCCGTTCTCCAGCATTCACCCACTTCGAATGCTAAAGGGTAATATAATTATTTAAAGTGTAATATGATTGCGCTGACGTAAAACGATTACACAACTGATTCTTGCGGTGGCTGCCGGGTCCGATAGCGTTTCCAGACTCTCACCGCCATAACCGCCACTTCGCCAATACACCTGATCGGAGACCAACATGAACATAACCTTAGCCATTACTCCGTTGATTTCGCTTATAGCCGGCATACTCATTCTGGTTGTGCCGCGCCTGTTGAACTACATCGTTGCAATATATTTGATTATTATCGGACTACTCGGACTGTTCGGTGCAGGCAACTTTAACCTGCGCTGACATGTGCGCATGCCGATAGTGTGCGCAATGTCCGAGGTGCCTGCGCAGATTCCGGACATTGAATTGACAGGGGATTATACGCATGAAGAAACCGATGGGGATTGCAGGATTGTGCCTGGGGCTGCTGGCCGTATCCGCCAGCAGCGCGGATCTGAACGCCGGCAGGATGCTTGTGCTGAAAGGAAATGACCGGGGCGCCACGGCTTGCCAGACGTGCCACGTCTCGGACGGGTCGGGCAATGCCGCCGCGGGCTTTCCACGTCTGGCCGGCATAAACGCCGAGTATCTTGCCAAGCAGTTGCATGATTTCCAGCAAGGCACGCGCAACGATCCTGTCATGCAGCCCATCGCCAAGGCATTGTCGGACGCCGAAATAAAGGACGTCTCGGCCTACTTCGCCGCGCAGCGAACCGCGGTCTCATTGACTCTAAGCGGTGATGCGCTTGTCGCGCACGGTGCGCGCCTCGCGCTCTCCGGCCTGTGGGATAAAGGCATTCCCGCCTGCGTAAGTTGTCATGGACCCGCAGGTCGCGGCGTCGGTGGGCACTTTCCGGGCCTTGCCGGTCAACACGCGAACTATATCGCCAAGCAGTTCGATGCATGGCGCAACGGTACGCGGGCTAACGATCCGCAGTCCTTGATGAAAGGCATAGCCCTGCGCATGCCGAAGGATGATATCGCCGCCGTGTCGGCCTACTTCGCGAGCCTTGCGCCGGCCAAATAAACGCATTCAATTTTTCCGGTTGCCCGGTGCATGCATGCGTGAATATTCAGGAGTAGCGATATGGCCAACACTTTTTTTCTACGCCATCTGATAGCGGCACTGCTGGTGTCAGCGCCGTGGTTTATTCCGGCCTGCGCGTCTGCGCAGGCAACAACCCCGTTCGCGCCGCCGAGCGAGGATAGCCTGCCCGCCGACAAGTTCGGCGACATGGTGCGCCAGGGCAAGGATCTGTTCGTACACACCGATAAGTTGCGCGGCAAGTACGTCGGTAATGGCTTGAAGTGTGTCAACTGCCACCTGGATGCCGGGCGTCTCGCCGATTCCGCGCCGCTGTGGGCGGCCTATACGATCTACCCCGCCTACCGCAAGAAAACCAACGAGGTGAGTACCTTCGAACAACGCCTGCAAGGCTGTTTCGAGTACAGCATGAATGGCAAGGCACCGCCACCCGGCGGCCCCGAACTGACGGCATTGACGGCTTATTCCTTTTGGCTTGCCACAGGCGCGCCGGTCGGTGTGAGGTTGCCGGGACAGGGTTATCCCAAGCTCGATAAGCCCGCACAGTCCCCAAACATCGCGCGCGGTGCGAAGATCTACGCTGCCCACTGCGCGCTCTGCCACGGCGAGAACGGTGGTGGCACCCAGGCGGAGGGCGCCTACGTGTTCCCGCCGCTGTGGGGCAAGGACTCGTTCAACTGGGGTGCGGGCATGCATCAAGTGAACACGGCGGCCGGATTTATCAAAGCCAACATGCCCTTGAGCAAGCCGAACAGCCTAAGCGATCAGGAGGCCTGGGACGTGGCGGCCTTCGTCAACAGCCACGAGCGCCCGCAAGATCCGCGTTTTCGCGGCGATGTGGCCGCAACCAAGAAGGCCTTCCACGATGAGCAGTGCTTCTATGGCGACAACGTGGATGGACATGTATTGGGATCACGCAGGAAGTAGGGCAGCCACGGATGAAGACTGAGATTGTTACGCAGCCGAACCCGCCTCCAGGCAAGACTTGGGAAAATCCCCTTCTGTGCGCTAACCCTCTCTCCAGAACACCTGTATCTCAATACGCTCATCAGACATGCACTAGATCTTACCCAGAAGCAACAGGATGATCAGAATCAGCAGGATCAGGCCGAGCCCGCCGCTCGGGTAGTAACCCCACTCTCGGCTGTGCGGCCATGTGGGCAGTGCACCTAGCAGTATCAGAACCAATACGACAATCAAAATTGTTCCGAGCATATCGTTCCTCCGTGTAGCAGTGATTTATCTATTGGAAACTCACGTGCCAATCAACTTTATAGTTTCCGCCCCTGTATGACATTGACAAGAATCACGATAATGGCAATCACCAGCAGTACATGGATTAAGCCTCCCATCGTATAACTGGAGACCAACCCCAGCGCCCACAACACGAGTAATATCACAACGATCGTCCACAACATTGGATCCTCCTTTCGGGTTGCCCGATCTTGCCGAGTGCTGGTGCAGAAACGCGCCGGCACTCGGCACTTCTAAGGTTTAGGACATCCATCTATATTGGGTCCACGGTTCGTGAGCGCTCCAAATTTGCGTTGCACGATTGTCAAGTTGATGGGTGTCCCAGATTCTCAGATTCTACTGGGGTACCGTGCCTTGACCCTGCTCGATATCTTGCTTCGTATAGCAATGCCGAAGGGTCTGCGACGGCATCGGCATACCCGACATTTCGATCTTGGTGGTGATCTCCCAAAGGCCAGGCTGCATGGCAGAAGGGGCTGCCAACACGGGAGGGGCAAACGCTGCGAAGACCAAAATGATGAGAGTCTGGCGTTGCATGATGGGCCCTTTTTTTGGGTGTGATAGCTAGCGGAGCGCAACGATGCGCGGCAGGGTCGTAGGGAAAACGGCGTTCCACGTACCCGCTCCCGCTCACTGCGGCCAGATCAACTGTGTACGACAAACCCACATTCCCACTCGCCGTGACAAGGCTGCCCTTGTCCCGAAAGGGCTACGCTAGCACAAGCCATCACGCGAACATTGATGTGCGTCAAACTCCATCACGCAGCGGAAATCGGGGTTGGGCGCGCGGAGCTAAACGGGTCGGAGATAATTTCGTTCATTCTTTTTTTGGAATTGACTTCGACCCATATACTCGGACTACCTGCTGCCTATATACGGGGCGACGAACTGGACGTTGATCGATGATGGGAAGAAGTTCCGTTGAAGGTGTCGGATATTTATCGACGCCTCCCCACCTAAAACCCGTCACCCCACTCCAACTACGCCATCCCCTCTCCCCCGTCAGGGGGAGAGGGCCAGGGTGAGGGGCGTGCCCGACTCGCCTAAGCTGTTCATTGTGCACGCGCACAGCGCACGGCAACCTCCATATCCTCGGCACCTCATACCTGCCACCCTGCCAAACCATCAGTATTTACTGAAATACCTCGCATCCGCCTGCTTCCTGCAACAGAATTAAGTCTTGTCGCACGCCAAAATTAGGCGTTTAATTTAATAGTTAGGAATTCTCCGTCGGGATACTGTATTGCATTACCACCACTAGCAGTTAACAAAGTGTCATGCATCAAGAACCGACAAAATCACAGAAACGGCGTCTGCGGGAATGGGCAGCGGTCGCCTACGAGCGCGAACTGGCGGCGGCTATGTCGGCGCTGCTCGCGGAGTTCCGGCGTTGGGAAGCGCAAGAAATGGATGTATTCCAATTGAATGAACGCATCCACGAGTTTCATTCCGGAACATCGCGAGCCCTGTACAACCGATACACCGGCGGAGACACGACCTTCTCCGTAGCCTACGCCATAAACGCTGGCCTGCTGACGCGCGAGGAAATCGGCGATGACCTCTTTTCCCTCGTCGAAAATATGGTCGGCGTACTGTCTTCACCCGAATTCAAATGAATTTCAGCACGACCTGTGCGCCCGCTAACAACGGATCGATAATCTGAGGGTCCTGCCATGAATGAAGACCACGAAGTAAAAATGTCACCACTTTGCCAGCCTGTCACCCGGGATGGCAAGACCGTTCAAATCGATATCTACGCCGATGGTGACGGTGGCTGGCTACTGGAAGTCGTTGATGAATACAACAACTCTACCGTATGGGATGACGCGTTTGAAACGGATCAAAGCGCCCTGGATGAAGCGCTCAGTACCATCGAGAACGAAGGCATTAATGCCTTGATTGGTTTGGATACTAGTGGGCCGGATTAATGCCTTGTTCAATAATGCGCACAACGACTCCACCTAGGTTTTCCGCAATAATAGCGTCCGCAATGCGCCGCTGCGCGCTGTATCATTCAGCGGTTGTACCCGCAACCTAACTGGAGCCCGGTATGTCGAAACGCAAAGCTAAGATGATCGAAGTGATTCAATCTCAGCCTGAGGACGCAACGTATGAGGAAATAATGCGCGAATTGACCTTTGAAATAACGATTGATCGCGGGCTTGCGGATTCCCGTAACGGGCGGGCTGTAGCCGATGAGGACATAGAGCACTGGATTCATACATGGCATATTTCAAGTGCACTGGCCTCTTGATTCCGCCTTGATTCCGATAATTTACGGCAAATGCCTTTTGAAACTGTCATTTCCCTTGGCCTGGGACACCGGATAGCGAGGCGATAATGTTTACAGATATGGTAACTTGTTTACCTATGTGGAAACATGGTGACATATATGGAACCTTTTATGATTGGTTCTACGTCTGTCTAATATACTGTTGGGCGCCATGAATATCACGTGCACGAAGCACGATGCTGCAGTCAGGCAGCTCGATGTAGCTATTGGCCTTTTGTTTACGGACGGTGACCCTTTGGCCGTACGAACACTTGCAGGAGCGGCTTACGGCATTGTGGCGGACCTTGCGGAGAACCAGAAACATGGCTCGTCCTGGCGAACGAAAATCATTGAAGATTCAGGCCTGAGCAAGAAAGACGCATTGCAGGTATTAAATGCAGCCCAGAATTACTTGAAGCATGCTGATAGGGATGCGGGTTCCACGCTTTCACTCGACGAAGAGGAAAATGATCACCTCATATTCATCGCTTTAATAGAGTGCGGGGGTATTGGCCACCGGCTCTCATTTTCGATGCAGGCTTTCCAAATATGGTATCTCGCGTTGTATCCAGACAAGATCGGCCACGACACCGAGCCAGTACAAAAGTCAAAGAGCGTATTCCCCAATCTCTCGCAGTAAACAAGACCTCAGCAACTGGCTCTTGGGCACGAGTTTCTCGAAAGAGTTTTGGAGGGCAAAGGACTGCTATGAGAGCATCTATTGCGCCCAACAAGGCGCTCCAGGCGACGCCAAAAAGCGGCGCGCCTGAGCTTTCACGTTGGCATAAACAAAGAGAAAGAAGATGACGATCCTTGTAGTTGGAGCAAGCGGGGCGACCGGGTGGCTGCTGGTGGAGCTGTTGCTCAATCTCGGACAAAGCGTTAAAGCGATTGTGCGATCGCCCGACAAGCTGCCTGAAGTCCTCAAAAATAACGCTCACTTGTCCGTGATCCGCGCAAGCGTCCTGGACCTCAGCGACGCCGAGATGGCACAGCATGTCAATGGATGTACCGCAGTGGCTTCGTGTCTGGGGCACAACCTGAACTGGAATGGTATTTATGGCCACCCGCGCAGGCTTGTGACCGATGCGACTCGCCGATTGTGCAATGCCATCAAGGCAAACAAGGCAGAAAAGCCAACCAAGTTTGTGCTCATGAACACGGCTGGCAACAGTAACCGCGATCTCCGCGAGCCAACATCGTTTGGCCAAAGATGCGTCATCGGGCTTCTTCGTCTGTTACTGCCCCCGCACGTGGATAACGAGATGGCGGCGGACTATCTGCGGACCGCAGTTGGCCAAGACGACAAGGCGATCAAGTGGGCTGCGGTTAGACCGGACACACTAATCAATGAGGACATGTCACCGAGTATGAAGTGCATCCTTCACCGACTAGAAGCGCGACCTTCAATGCGGGTTCGACCAGTCGTATTAACGTCGCACACTTCATGGCCGATCTGGTCACAGACGATGACACATGGAACAGATGGAAGGGAAGGATGCCCGTGATCTACAACAAGGCATCGTCGTAGTGCGCAAGAGGGGTTCAGACTGAACATTGAGCATTACTGCGGCAGATGCCAACAAGGCGTTCCAGCCGACCGTCAAACCGCTGCGCGGTTTGCTGTCGTTTTAGCCTCAGCCGTTAGCTGGCAACCATGAACATAGCCCGCAAACCACCTGAGGTTGATGTTAAAAAACTCTTGGCATCTGCACAGTTGCCAACCATCGACATTACGCCTGGGCATATGGAGCATTTCTTTGGCGCTTGGGAGGGTTCAACCTTGGAAGGTGTCGTGGGTGTAGAGCTACTTGGCTCGGCTGCGTTGCTCCGCTCTTTAGCGGTTGTCGCTCCAAAACGCGGTTCCGGCTTGGGCTCAGAGTTATTGGCTCGGGTAGAGCAATACGCAGCGGCGAAAGGTGTGCGCTCTATGTTCCTTTTAACAGCTACGGCAGAGTCCTATTTCAAGAAGCGAGGATATTCCCAGCTCTTGCGCGAGGCGGCGCCCGAGACTATTCAGAAAACGGCTGAGTTCACAAGTATATGTCCGGCAAGTTCGGTGTTCATGGTAAAGCATATGAGACTAATAAATAAATGAAGGGAATTCGAATCAGGAAAGTCTTTATCATAGCTGTCGCTGTTAGCGGCGCTATTCTCAATGCTGCCTATGGCATTAATCTCCTTAGGGCGTTTTTTGATCCCCAAAACAGCAACACGATCAGAGAAATTCTGATATCCGCCCTCATACAGGAGTTAGCTTGGGCAGCCTTGCTGCTTTGGGTGGTTTTCAAGCCTTTTGAAAGGCGCCACATCTTGTTATTTACCATCATACCGATACTGTTAGGAAATATTCTTCACAGCATCAACCAATTCATGGACACCCGTGGGGGTCCAGGCTCTATTGTATTAAACACGCTGTTCGGTCTTTTCTATTCTGGATTGTATGCGCTTGCGTTCTTCCTGGGAAAACCAGAAGAAAAAAGCTAGTCGTCGTTTCTCGTCTGCGGGAGAAAAAGCGTGCCCACAAATCCAAGCCGTCCGAACTCATCACAGTCCAGTCCATGGTATTTCTTTGTCCTGGCTGTAGGCTGGAGCTGGTTCTTCTGGATACTGGCCATTCTATTGGGAACAGGCATGAAGACAACGCCGGGTATCGTCCTGGCCCTCCTTGGTCTGCTTGGCCCGATGGTGGCGGGCATCACCAGCACCTACCGCACACACGGCCAAGAAGGCAGGCGTGACTATTGGCGACGCGTCATCGATCCAAAAAGAATCGGAGCCAGCTGGTACGTCGTCATTTTCCTTTTTGTACCTATGCTCACCGCCCTCGCTTTTCTGATCGATATTCTATCGGGTGGAAGCGGCGCAGCCTGGGAAGGGCCAGCCGAACGATTCTTCGCCGCGCCCTGGACGATTTTTCCCTTTGCCCTCGGCATCTTCATGATCGGCCCGATGGAAGAATTCGGCTGGCGCGGCTACGTTCTGGATCGTCTGCAGGAGCGATGGAATGCGCTGGTATCGAGCCTGATCCTGGGAACCGTATGGTCGTTGTGGCACTTGCCCTTATTCTTTATCCCAGATACCTACCAGTACAATCTTGGGGTCGGGTCGACGTCATTCTGGTTGTTTATCATCGGCATCGTTCCCTTGAATGTTCTGTTTACATGGATCTTCAACAACACACGTCGCAGCACACTGGCGGCCATGCTGTTTCATTTTATGGTCAATTTCACGGGCGAACTTGTTGCCCTAAGCCCGCGTGCTGAACTTTATTCGATACTGTTGTGGACCGTGGCCGCCATCTTTGTGACGGTGATATGGGGTGCTAGGACGCTTACCCGTAATAAATAACGTCAGCCACCAAGACCCGGGTTGTTCTTTTTTAGGCCCCGCCATCGCCCTCCCCGATGGCAAACCGTTTGTCGCAGATGTATGGACAGGCGAACTGGGTCTGGATGCGTGATGTGTGGAGAGCGCCACCGTGGTTGTCGGATA
>JANNJF010000609.1:0-15733 GCA_031405715.1 Gammaproteobacteria bacterium
ATCGGTGGGTCAGTTGGCATTGCCGCCAGCAACCGTTCAACATCTGCTACTGACGGGTACATAAGTCCCGTCAGGCCATAATGGCTGGGGTGCCAGGATTCGAACCTGGGAATGCCGGAATCAAAATCCGGTGCCTTACCGCTTGGCGACACCCCAATTCATCACATCACCGTACTGCTGGTGGATCGGGTGTACGTTAATCCCCTGGGCGACAAACCCACGCGCCAGGGTTTCCGGGCAGCGCGCCAGTATCTCCTGCCCGCGGGCCGCGCTCTCCACTGTCAGAAAGACACAGGCGCCGGAGCCGGTCATGCGCGCATGGCCGAATTTACCCAGCCACTTCAATGTGTTATCTACTTCCGGGGCCATCCCGCACACCACAGGTTCAAGGTCGTTCCGGCCTTGGCCTGCGTGAAAATCGCGTATTGTGATGGCAGCCGTGGAGCGTGTCAATTCAGGCGACTGAAATACCGCGGCGGTGGAGACCTGCACGGGCGGGGCCAGCACCACATACCACGCTTCCGGCAGGTCCACGGGGGTGAGCTGCTCCCCCACCCCCTCCGCCCAGGCGGCATGGCCGTGCACAAAGACCGGCACATCCGCGCCCAGGCTAAGCCCCAGGGCCGCCAGTTCCGCCAGCGTCCACGGCAACCCCCACAGGTGGTTGAGGGCCAGCAGCGTGGTGGCCGCGTCGGAACTGCCACCCCCCAGACCGCCGCCCAAGGGCAGGCGTTTATCCAGAAAAATGCGTGCGCCCAAGGGGCAGCCACTGGCCTGCTGCAATAAACGCGCGGCGCGCACACACAGGTCCGCATCCTCCGTCACGCCCGGCAAGGGGGTGGCGCGGGTCACGCAGCCGTCCTGGGTGATCTCGAAACGCAGTCGGTCCGCTAGATCCAAAAATTGAAACACGGTCTGCAGGGTATGGTAACCATCGGCCCGCCGGCCGGTAACGTGCAGAAACAGGTTCAGCTTCGCCGGCGCTGGCCACCATGGGGAGTGTGAAGTAGACATACCACAGACTTTTACTGTAGAAGCGTCCAGCGTTCAATGATAAGACGCGCCTCCACCGGGGAACGGCGGTTGGGGTCGGACGTGGTGGACGGAGTGGAATCCGCCGCCTGCGGCAACAACAGCGTCAGACGGCTGGGCAGATCGTGATCGCCAAAGCGGGTATACGCCAAAAAACGCACCTCCCAGCCCGACTGCCACAACACCGCCAATCGCCCTTGATCATCCAATTCCTGGCGCAAGGGAATGCCCGGCACCGGCACGCCGCGTATCCAGTAGTTGAGTCCATCCAGGGGAATGTGCCAACCGGTAGTATTGAACAACAGGGCCTCGGCGTTCTCCGCCGTGTAGACCTGTTGGGCACCGTCCTGCAAACGCACACCACGCTCATCCTGCTGCAGACGCACCAGACCGCGGCCCAGAGGCCCGCTCAGGTCGATGGTCTGCCCAACGGGGGTATGCTCCCAGCGCAACGAGGCCTGCCCACCATCATTGGCCGAGCGCAGGGCCACCCGCCCGACCAGATTCCACGTGGTCAGCGGCAGGAGCTGTGCCTGGCGGACTTGCCAGGCATGCTGCGGATTTTCCAACGGCGGGAGGACTGAGGGGGCGGCGCATCCAGCGGTGAGCAGGACCAGGAGGGTAAGCGCCCCGCATCTCACTGTTTGAATTTCTTGATGACGCCCATGAGGACTTCGTTGTCCGGCGTGGCTTTAAGGGCCCGGGACCAGACGGATTCGGCGCCGGCCTTATCGCCGATCACCCAAAGCACCTCACCCAGGTGCGCGGCGATTTCCGCATCCGGGCGCTTTTCCAGGGCCGACTTGAGATACTTGACCGCTTCGTCGTGATGACCGAGGCGATACTGCACCCAGCCCATGCTGTCCATGATGAACGGGTCATCCGGCTTGAGGGCCAGCGCCTGCTGCAGTAATTCGAGGGACTCTTGGTAGCGCGTGGTGCGGTCGGCCAGGGTATAACCCAGGGCATTCAAGGCATGGGCGTTTTTCGGATCCTTGCGTAACACCTTGCGCAGATCGGACTCGTGCACGTCCAGCCTGCCCAGGCGTTCCGCCACCAGGGCGCGGGCATACAATAAATCCACATTGTCCGGCGTGTCCTTGAGGGCGGTGCTCAACACCTGCAATGCCGTGTCGGGCTGCTTCGCCTCGCGCAGCATTTGCTCTTCGGTGAGTACAATCTGCACCTGCTGCTGTTCGTTCTCCGGCACAAGGCCGTGCAGCAATTTGCGCGCGCCCGCCAGGTCGCCTTGCTGCGCGATGACCAGACTGAGACGCGATTGCGCGTCAAAGTATAAATTTCCCGGCGCCACCTCGCGGTACCAGTTGGCCGCCTCGTCGTACAACTTGCGCTGCTCGGCCACCTGACCGAGATACAACCGCGCCTGGTCGTTCTCCGGCTGGACTTCCAGGTTCTGGGTCAGATATTTCTGGGCCTCATCCAGCAGGTTGGATTGCAATGCCAACAGGCCGACGGCGTACAGGGCATCGGGGTCCTTAGGCGATGCGGAGAGCACCTGTTTGAACTGCACACGCGCCTTGTCCCACTGCTTCAGGTCCACCAGATAGCGCGCATAGTTCATGCGCAGGTTGTTGGCCCGTGGGTTGCGCGCCAGATAGGCCTCGTTGAAGCCGAGCACCTTCTGCATGTCTTTCTGCGAGGCGAGCACGCGCGTCTTGAACAAGGCCGCGTCCTCCCAATCCGGACGCAGGCTGAGGGCGTGATCGATCGAGCTGGCGGCCAGGGGCAGATCACCGACACGTACCGCCAGGTGCGACAGGGCAAAATGCGCCTCGGGGCTGTTCGGGTTGAGACGCACCAGGGACTGCATAATGCCCAGCGCGGCGGTGCGATTCTGTTGCCGTCCCAGCGTCGCCGATACCCGCAGATAGGCCTGCGCCAACTGGGCGTTCGGCGAAAGCGTCAATATCTTCTCCAGCTGTTGTTGTGCACCCTGGGTGTCGCCGGTCTCCATTAAAATGACACCGAGGGCCTCGCGTGCATCGAGATTTTCCGGCTGCAATTCCACCCACAGGCGGGCGGTGTCCAGGCTCTCCGCCGGACGTTTTGCATACAGGCCCACCAAGGTAGCACGTTCCACCAGGCGGGGATCACGGGATTTGAGCGCGGCTTGCCGCAGACTGGACAGGGCAACGTCGAGTTGGCCGCGCTGGCCGGCGATCTCACCCAGAAGCATGTTAAATAAAAGATCGGGGGTAAGGGCGACGGAGGGTAACGCCGGCTCCTGACTGGCCGGCGGACTGGCGGCGGAGGTCGCGGGACGCTGGGCCAAGCTGCCGCATGCCGTCAATACAGAAAGCGTTACGCCCAGCGTGATACCACCTAGGGTTTTATTCATGCCTGTCTCCATCGCCTCACACTATCCACGTTGATTTAACCATTCACCTTGTGACAACGCCCAGGAAGGAATATTCATCGAGCTGCCTGGGTTATTTCCATCCACGGGCGACTACCGGGGTTCACTACGCACCCCACCCACCTCGGGTTCGGGCGCCACCGCCGACAGATAGTATTATAGTACACGCATTATTTCCGCCAGCGGCAGGCCCTGGACCGGCCCCATGGGCCTTAAGAGCCTTAAGACATGGACTTTTCCGGCATTAAAACGGAAAATGCCCGGCAATGTTTCCCTTAGCATCTAATTTTATGTGGCAGTATGGGCAAAGGGACCGTTTTGCCCGCCTTCACCGGCCAGTCATGCCGGATCGAGCCTGAACCCCCCACCATGCACCGCCTGGTCGCCTTCGGTATCAACCACAAAACCGCCCCGGTCTCCATCCGGGAACAGGCGGCCTTCGCCCCGGAAAAACTGGCGGATGCCCTGCACCAGGTCACCACCCAGGCCGGGGTAGACGAGGCGACGATCCTGTCCACCTGTAACCGCACCGAGATTTATTGCCGCCTGGAATCCGGGGAAAACCAGCGCGCCGTGGAGTGGTTCTGCGACTATCACCGCCTGTCTCAGGCCCTGGTGCAACCCCACCTTTATCTGTTCCCCGGCGACCAGGCGGTGAAACACGCCTTCCGCGTGGCCTCGGGGCTGGACTCCATGGTGCTGGGGGAGCCGCAGATCCTGGGCCAGATGAAAGAGGCCTTTGCCACCGCCCACAAGGCGGGCACCACGGGCAAGATCCTGAACCGCATGTTCCAGCAGACCTTCTCCGTGGCCAAACAGGTGCGCACCGACACCGCCATCGGTGCCAGCGCCGTGTCCGTGGCGTTTGCCGCAGTCCGGCTGGCGAAACAGATCTTCAGCCAGCTGTCGGAACGCACGGTGCTGCTCATCGGCGCCGGCGAGACCATCGAACTGGCGGCGCGCCATCTGAAGGAACAAGGCGTGGGTCATATGATCGTGGCCAACCGCACCGTCGAGCGCGCCCAGGTGCTGGCACAGAGCTGCGGCGCCGAGGCGATCTCCCTCACCGAAATGCCGGAGCGCCTGAGCGAGGCGGATATCGTCATCTCCTCCACCGCCAGCCAGTTGCCTATCCTCGGCAAGGGTGCTGTCGAGCGCGCCCTCAAAATCCGCAAACACCGGCCGATGTTCATGGTGGATATCGCCGTGCCGCGGGATATCGAGCCGGAGGTGGGTGAGCTGGACGACGTCTACCTCTATACCGTGGACGACCTGCAACAGGTGGTGGCGCAGAACATGCAATCGCGCCAGGAGGCGGCCGTCGAGGCGGAAAAGATCATCGACATCCAGGTGGTGGATTTCATGCAGTGGGTGAAGTCCCTCGACTCCGTGCCGACCATCCGCGCCCTGCGCGAAAGCGCCCATGCCCTGCGCGACAAGGAGCTGCAGCTGGCGCAACAGCGCCTGGCCAAGGGCGAGGACCCGCAGCAGGTGCTGGCGCACCTGGCGCGCGCCCTGACCAACAAATTCACCCACGCACCCAGCTCCGCCCTGCAACAGGCCGACCACGACGGTAACGCCGACCTGCTGAAGGCGGCGCGCAAACTCTTCAACCTGAACGACGACGATTGATCATGCCCCGCTCCACCCGCGCCGCAGCCCGTCGATGAAACCGTCGATCCAGTCGAAGCTGGAGAATCTGTCCCTGCGCCTGGAGGAAATCAATGCCCTGCTTTCCGATGCGGGCGTCATCGGCAAGCAGGATCAGTTCCGCAAACTGTCCATGGAGTACTCGGACATCCTGCCGGTGGTCAATCTCTACCGTGAGTATTACTCGATCCAGAACGAGCTGGATGCCGCTCTCGCCCTGCGCAACGACAAGGACAACGCCATGCGCGCCATGGCCGAGGAGGAAATCGCGCGCCTGAACGCGCGCCACGCCGAGCTCGAACAGGAACTGCAGACGCTTCTGCTGCCCAAGGATCCGAACGACAACCGCAATATCTTTCTGGAAGTGCGCGCCGGCACCGGCGGCGACGAGGCCGCGCTGTTCGCCGGCGTGCTGTTCCGCATGTACAGCGCCTACGCCGCCAAACAAGGCTGGACGGTGGAAATCGTCAGCGCCAGCCACGGCGAACACGGCGGCTACAAGGAAGTCATCGCGCGCATCGCCGGCCAGGGTGCGTACTCGCGCCTCAAGTTCGAGTCCGGCGGTCATCGCGTGCAGCGCGTCCCGGTGTCCGAGACCCAGGGGCGCATACACACCTCGGCGTGCACCGTAGCGGTCATGCCGGAAGCGGACGAAGTGGACGCCATCGACATCAATCCCGCCGACCTCAAGATCGACACCTTCCGCTCCTCCGGCGCCGGTGGCCAGCACGTGAACAAGACCGACTCCGCCATCCGCGTGACACATCTGCCCAGCGGCATCGTGGTGGAGTGCCAGGACGAGCGCTCGCAACACAAGAACCGCGCACGCGCCCTGTCGGTATTAAGCGCGCGCCTGCTGGATGCGGAACGGCGCAAGCAGCAGGCCCAGGAAGCGGCCACGCGCAAGAGCCTGATCGGCAGCGGCGATCGCTCGGAACGCATCCGCACCTACAACTTCCCCCAGGGGCGTGTCACCGATCACCGCATCAACCTGAGCCTGTATAAACTGGAACAGGTGCTCAACGGCGATCTGGATGAACTCATCAACCCCCTCACCGCCGAGGATCAGGCGGATCTGCTCGCGGCACTCAGCCTGTAACGCTGGCACACCGTGGGCCTCACCCTCCAGGAATTTATCCAACAAGCGACGGCGGAGCTGCACAACCACAGCCCGACGGCGCGCCTGGACAGCGAGGTGCTGATCATGTATGTGTGCGCACTCAACCGCGCGCAACTGATTACCCACGCCGATACCCTGCTCAGCGCGCCGCAGCAGCAGACACTACGCACGCTGCTGGCCCGGCGCAAAACCGGCGTACCGGTGGCCTATCTGACCGGCGAGCGCGAATTCTGGTCCATGGCGCTGCAGGTCACTGACGCCACCCTCATCCCGCGACCGGATACCGAAACCCTGGTGGAACAGGCGCTCGCCCGCATCCCGCGGGACGCGACCTGGCGCATTGCCGATCTCGGCACCGGCAGTGGCGCCATCGCCCTTGCCCTTGCCTTTGAGCGGACGTGCTGCCACATCGTGGCCACCGACATCTCCGCCCCGGCCCTGGCCGTGGCGCGTGGCAACGCCGAGCGCCATGGCCTTAACAATATCGAATTCCGGATGGGCAGCTGGCAGCTGCCACTGCAAGACGAACGCCTTGATATGGTGGTCAGCAACCCACCGTACCTGCGCGACGATGATACACACCTGTTTGAGGGTGATGTCCGGTTTGAGCCACGCCATGCCCTGGCGGCAGGGGATGATGGACTCGATGCCATCCGCTCTATCGCCCGCCACATAAAGCCTTTGCTCAACCGCGGCGGGTGGCTGCTGCTGGAACACGGCTTCGCACAGGCCCGAGCGGTCAGCGAGATTCTGCGGGCCGAGGGTTACGCCGACATTCAGTGCTATCAGGATCTGGCCGGGCACGACCGTGTCAGCCTGGGACGTCAGAAGTAACGATCGGGTCTTTCCGCGCACTCCCAACTTTGGAGTGCGGGCGCAAGCTCCCCACACTCCAAGCGTTTACAGCGGAATCAGCGTCGCAGCGGAACCACCTTGCTCGGAGGGACCAGGCTGATGTCATACAGGACATCGTCGTCGAAGAAAAAACCGATGCCTTCGGAATGGTAAAATATCTTGTTGACCGCTTCGGCGTTCGGCACGCCGTAGAGCAGTATCACCTTGTTGCGCAACATGCCGAGCTTGGCGCCGCGCAGGGTAGCGTATTTAGATTTGGCGTCGCCCTTGAGATTGATCGCGACCACGTAATCATCGGCGACACGGTAACTCAACACCGTGCCATCCGGCAGTTTGTGGACGAAGACGAAGCCGTAAAGATTCTGGTCGGGTTCGCCCATGTTATGTAGCGCCTCGTCCGCCGTCATGCCAAGGGAGAGATTGGTCAGGCCACTGCCTTCTTTGATGACATAGTCCTGGGGCGCCCTATCCGCTGCGCAGGCCAGGCTGACGAACATCGCCCCCACGAGCAGCAACGCCACAACAGAAAATCGTTCCATGAATCCGGCTCCACGTGTTGTATACCAGGCGCGACTATACCAGACCCCCGGCTAGGCATTCACCACTGGAGCCTCTAGAATCCCCCCATGAACGACGATCAACTGCTGCGCTACAGCCGCCAGATCCTCCTGCCCCAGGTCGGCATCGAGGGGCAGGAACGATTGCGCGCCGCACGGGTGCTGATTGTGGGTATGGGCGGTCTCGGCTCCCCCGTTGCCCTGTACCTCGCGGCCAGTGGGGTGGGACACCTGGTTATCGTTGACCACGATCTTGTGGAATTATCCAACCTGCAGCGCCAGATTGTGCACACCAGCGATCGCATCGGCCAGCCCAAAGTGGTCTCCGCGCAACAGACCCTCCAGGGCATCAATCCCGAAACGGTTATCACGGCCCTCCACCTGCGACTGGATGTCGATGCGCTAACGGAACAAGTGGCCCAGGCGGACGCGGTCGTGGATGCCACGGACAATTTCGCCACCCGTTTTGCACTCAATCGGGTGTGCGTGGCGCAGAAAACCCCACTGATCTCCGGGGCCGCCATCCGCATGGAAGGCCAGGTGGCGGTCTTCCGCCCGGACCTGCCGGACAGTCCGTGCTACCGCTGTCTTTATAAAGACATGGATGAACTGGGGGAAACCTGTTCGCAAACCGGCGTGCTGGCGCCGGTGGTGGGCATCATCGGCAGTATTCAGGCGACGGAAACCATCAAAGTCCTGCTGAATATGGGTGAAACCCTGACAGGCCGCCTGCTGTTGCTGGACGCCTATACCATGGAATGGCGCAGCCTGCGTCTCCACAAAGATCCGCAATGCCCGGTGTGCGGTTAAGGACTCGACGATAAATCGGTGCTCTTATTAGCTGTTGCGTCATGCCTAAGCATTCGGTGCGCAGGGCGCACCCTACGGGTGGCGGGGGTGCTGTGGCGAAATCCGCCGTCAGGCAAAAATACCGCGGCGCAGCATTTCCCACTGGCGCTCCCAACCGTCCACCGGCGAGTTCTTGAATCCGCCGCGCACAAACAGGGCCATGCGCCCGTCGATCACCGAGAGCAGCAGGCGCGCCGTCTCCGGTGTCGGCTGGCGCAAGCCATTGCGCAGCTCGGATTCGCGCAATACCTGGCGCAGCTGGGTTTCGATGCGCTCGAAGAACTGGGCGATGCGCACCCGCAGGCGCGCCGTCTCCCCCACCAGCACATCCCCCTGCATGAGGCGGGTCATGCCCGGATTTTTGTCGGCGAACCCGAGGATGAGAAAAATGATCTGCTGGAGCCGCGCCGCGACCTCGGGTTCTTCCTCGATGATGCGGGTAATGCGGGGGAACACCGTTTCTTCGATAAACTCGATCAAGGCCTCGAACATCTTGGCCTTGCTGGGGAAATGCCGGTACAAGGCCGCCTCGGACACACCCACCGCCTTGGCCAGTCCCGCCGTGGTGATGTGCTCGCCCTGGTGCTCTTCCAGCATGCGCGCCAGGGTCTCGAGGATCTCCTGCCGCCGTCCACTGCTCCGTGCCTTGGCCATGTTCACCTCATCCACCGCTACTCGATTTGCCCCCGCCCACGGGGTGGGCTCAACAAAAGCGTATCATAAACTGGGAGTGAATACTTACCGCCGGCCCCCATTTCCAACCAAGATTCGGGTGCCATCCAGGGAGCTTTGTTGCCGTTCGCCGGGGCGTCAGGGTCAGGTCGTTTGTACTAAGTGGCGAGCCGGCCTTGTGGCACAGCGAGAGGCCTGGGCCCATAGGCACGCAACATCACTCGCTGCGCGCCTTGATCAGGGTGCCGACGCCGGTATCGGTAAAGATCTCCAGCAACAGCGCATGCGCCACCCGCCCGTCGATGATATGCGCGGACTTGACCCCGCTGTTGACCGCGTCCAGGGCATACCCCACCTTCGGCAACATGCCGCCGTGGATGGTGCCGTCCTGGATCAACTCGTTGACCCGGTGGACCGAGAGACCGGTCAGGAGCGCGCCCTGCTTGTCGAGCACGCCGGTGGTATTGGTCAGCAGGATCAGCTTCTCCGCCTTCAGGGTGATGGCAAGCTTGCCGGCGACCACGTCGGCGTTGATGTTATACGCCTCGCCGTCCTTGCCTACGCCGATGGGGGCGATGACGGGGATGAAGTTGCGCGTGTCCAGCAGGGCCACCACCTCGGGGTCGATGCTCTCCACCTCCCCCACGTGACCGATGTCGATGATCTCGCTCGGCAGCGTTTCATCCGCCTGCAGCTTGTGCATGACCATCTTGCGTGCGCGGATCAGACCGCCGTCCTTGCCGCTCAGGCCCACGGCCTTGCCGCCATGGCGGTTGAGCAGGCTGACGATCTCCTTGTTCACCAGGCCGCCGAGCACCATCTCCACCACGTCCATGGTCTCGCGATCGGTGACCCGCATGCCCTGGATGAATTCGCTCTTCTTGCCGATCTTTTCCAGCAACTCACCGATTTGCGGCCCGCCGCCGTGCACGATCACCGGATTCATACCCACCAGTTTCATCAGCACCACGTCGCGGGCAAAACCATCCTTGAGTGCCGCATCCACCATGGCGTTGCCGCCGTATTTGATGACGATGGTCTTGCCCTGAAAGCGCTGGATGTAGGGCAAGGCCTCGGTCAGTATCTGAGCGCGGTCGGCGGCGGATTTCTGGCTAAGGGACATCTTGATTCCTCGGATGGCGGTCGTGGCGCCTGGTGGCAAGCCACTGAATTATGGCATTGCACGTCGGCAAATTACCGTATTCCTTGGCGGATGTCAGCAGGCAACGGTAAACGACTGCGCCTGGGGATGCACTGATTAAGTTGGTTTTGCCTGTTTTACTTTCGCGTCATGGCTGAATTTTGGTGCGCAGGGCGCACCCTGCCAAAATGGCAGACACTTGTTCAGTCCCACGGTGCAGTTTTTCCGGGTCGGGGACGCGGACAAAAACAAAGGGCCGCCGAGGCAGCCCTTTGCACAAACGCCACCACCGTGCCGGCGTTTAATTCACACTCACGCTGATCTTCTTCGGTTTCACCTCTTCGGACTTCGGCAGGACCAGCTCCAGGATACCGTCCTTGTAGTTGGCCTTGACCTTCTTTTCGTCGATTTCCTTGCCGAGACGCAGGCTGCGCACGTACTTGCCGTAACGCCGTTCCTGACGAATCACGCGCTCGCCTTCGCGCTCTTCCTTTTCGCTCTTGCTCTCACCGCAGATGGTCAGCACACCGTTTTCCAAGGTGATCTCGATATCGTCTTTCTTGATACCGGGCATTTCCGCCTGCAGAACGAACTCATTGTCGTGCTCCACCACATCCAGGCGCGGTGCCAGACCTTCGTTCACGGTCTCTTCCGCCATGCCCATGGGGCGCAGGAAATTCTCGAACAGACTGTCAAAATCGTCGCCCCACCGACGCGCGAGTGTGCTCCTTGGGGTACGTAATAGCATATTCATGTTCACCTCCGGTTGATGGTTGGTTGCTATGACTTACGCTACTTTTATGGGGCTGTGTATGACAATTTCAAGCGTGGGCGACAATGCCTAGGGGGATAAAAAATATTTTTATTTTCATACAGTTACAAAATGCCCGGTCAGCGGAATTTACAGGATATAACGCGCCAGATCCTCGTTGCGCGCCAACTCCGCCAGGTGCGCATCCACATAGGCCGTGTCGATCAGCAGTTTCTCGCCACTCCGGTCCGCCGCCTCGAAAGAGATGGTCTCCAGCAGGCGCTCCAGCACCGTATGCAGGCGGCGCGCGCCGATGTTCTCCGTGGACTCGTTCACCTGCCACGCGACCTCGGCGATGCGGCGCACGCCGTCGTCGGCGAAGCGTATCTCCAGACCCTCGGTGGCCAGCAGTGCCGCATACTGGGTGGTGAGGGAGGCGTCGGTTTCCGTGAGGATGCGCACGAAGTCCTCCACCGTGAGGGCACGCAATTCCACGCGTATCGGCAGGCGCCCCTGCAGCTCCGGTATCAGGTCCGACGGTTTCGCCAGATGAAAGGCGCCCGAGGCGATAAACAAAATATGATCGGTCTTGACCATGCCGTATTTGGTCGACACCGTCGAACCCTCCACCAACGGCAGCAGGTCGCGTTGCACGCCTTCGCGGGAAACATCCGGGCCGTGCGTCTCGGAACGCCCGGCGATTTTATCCAGCTCATCGAGAAACACGATGCCATGCTGCTCCACGCGCTCCACGGCGCGCGTCTTCAGGTCATCGTCGTTGATCAGGCGTCCCGCTTCTTCTTCCGTCAGCAGCTTGAGTGCCTCGCTGACTTTAACTTTGCGCGCACGCGTGCGCCGGCTGCCCATGCCCTGGAACATGCCCTGCAGCTGGCTGGTGAGATCCTCCATGCCCGGCGGCGCCAGGATCTCCACGCCCATGGGCGCCACGCTCAACTCCACCTCGATCTGCTGCTCGTCCAGACTGCCCTCGCGCAGCTTCTTGCGGAAGGCCTGGCGCGCCGCACCATCCGCGGCGGGACGGCTATCCGTGGTGGTGAATCCCACGTCGCGTGCCGGTGGCAGGAGGATATCCAACACCCGGTCTTCCGCTGCATCCTCGGCGCGCGCCTTGACCTTTTCCACTTCCTCCATGCGCATCATCTTGATGGCGACGTCCACCAGATCGCGCACGATGGAATCCACGTCGCGCCCGACATAACCCACCTCGGTGAATTTGGTTGCCTCGACCTTGATGAACGGCGCATGTGCCAGCTTCGCCAGACGCCGGGCGATCTCGGTTTTACCGACACCGGTGGGACCTATCATCAGGATATTCTTCGGCGTGATCTCGTTGCGTAACTCGGCGTCGGCCACTTGCGCGCGGCGCCAGCGGTTACGCAGGGCGATGGCCACGGCGCGCTTGGCGGCGCTCTGGCCGATGATGTGCTTGTCCAGCTCCTGGACGATCTCGCGCGGGGTCATTTCCGACATATAGGGTTTAAATTTCCAGTTCTTCGATGGTCAGGCTGTGATTGGTGTATATGCAGATGTCGCCGGCGATATTCAAGGCGCGCTCAACCACGGCGCGCGCATCCAGTTCCGTATTCTCCAGCAGGGCGCGCGCCGCCGCCTGGGCGTAAGGCCCGCCCGAGCCGATGGCCATCAGCCCGCCCTCGGGTTCGATCACGTCGCCGTTGCCGGTGATGATGAGGGAGGCGCTACGGTCCGCCACCGCCAGCAGGGCCTCCAGGCGGCGCAGCATGCGGTCGGTGCGCCAGTCCTTGGCCAGCTCCACCGCCGAGCGCGTCAGGTTGCCCTGGTGTTTGTCGAGTTTGGCCTCGAAACGTTCGAACAGGGTGAAGGCGTCGGCGGTGCCGCCGGCGAAACCGGCGATCACCTGATCCTTGTACAAACGCCGCACCTTGCGGGCGTTGGCTTTCATGATGGTATTGCCCATGGACACCTGGCCGTCGCCGCCGATGACAACGCGGTTGCCCCGGCGGACCGAGAGGATGGTGGTACCGCGATATTGTTCCAAGCGCACCCTCCTTCTGCAGAAGCGGGGATTGTACTCGGCGCGCGGCGTGGGAGGAAATCCGGCACTGGCGGCCGTTTGGGCCGGAACGCGTTTAAGCGTGTACTGGCGGCATCCAGTGCACACCCGCCGCGATACCATCCAGGATGAACTGCACCGCCAGCGCCGCCAGCACGATGCCGAGGGTACGCGTCACCACATTGGCGCCGGTCTCACCCAGCACGCTCATGATGCGCGGCGCGAGCAACAGCGCGCCCAAGGTAAGCAGTAAAACCAAGGATAGCACCAGTAAAAATAGCAAACTCGTCATCAGGGACGGCTGACTGCCGATGGTCAGCAACACCGTGGTGATGGCGCCGGGGCCGGCGATCAGCGGGATGGCCAGGGGGAATACCGAGATGTCCTTGCGCTGCTCCGCCTCCGCCTGTTCCCGCAGCGTGGTCGAACGCAGCCCGGAGTGGCGCGCAAACACCATGTCGATGGCCAGCAGAAACAACAATATGCCGCCGGCAATGCGAAACGCCGCCAGGCTGATACCGAGAGAGCGCAACAGGCCGTCGCCGACGAGTACAAATACCACCAGCACCGCAGCCGCCAAGGCCGTGCCCTTAAAGGCCATGCGCCGCTTGTAAGCCGGCGTCCCGCCGTGGGTCAGCGCCGCGAACATCGGCGTGAGCCCAATGGGGTCGATGACCACCAGCAGGATGACAAAGGTACTCACCAGCAAATCAATCATTACGCAGAACCCACATTCAACTACGCCTTACCTGCGGGCGGGGGCTTCCCCCCACCGCTCGTTGACACGCACGTGCGCTTAAAAACTTTGCTAACGTTGGACTCCGTCCGCGCACGCGCCGTCAACCGCAACTCAAGGTTTATTCGAGACGGAAGCCGATCTTCAACTTCACCTGGTAATGCAGGATCTTGCCGTCCTTCAGATGACCGCGCGTCTCCACCACTTCGAACCAGTCGAGGTTCTTCAGGGTCTTGGCCGCGCGCGCGACGGCGGTCTGTATCGCGTCATCGCTGCTCTTGGTGGATGAGCCGACAAGTTCAAGAATCTTGTACACGTGTTCGGACATGGGACGCTCCTTGTAGTTGTTTGTTTTTCAAGATGGCTGACAGCACCGTGTTCGATTATTCCCCAACGGCTCAAAAACGCAAAGGGAATCTTCCTGCTGGCCGTGGTGGCTTAGAGTGGTTCGCCGCAGTGCCAACAGAGACTGAAGTTCGCCGGACTGGATTCGCCGCACGCAGGACAAGGGACCTCCTGCGTTGCGTCGACGGGGCGTTCATAGGCACTCATCAGTTTTTGCGCGCGGCCCAGGTCGCGCTCGTCCGCCAGCCATATTTCCGGGTAGGTCTCGCCGAGGGGAATCTCGCCGAGGGCGCCCTGGGAATGTTGATTGAAGATCTGCGCCTCGATGCCGGCGTGGGCCAACATGCCGGCGAGCAGCTGGGCTTCCTGCAGATTGGCGGCGGCGTAAAGCTTAAGCATGCCGCATCAGAGGTAATGCTTGTGCTGTGATCTCCGCCGGCCGGCACGCTGTACCACGATACCGCGTACATTAAAGCTGCCGGTCAGTTCGGTTACGGGGTATTCCTCGTTCAACGCCTTCAGGTAACGGCGCTCGCCCTCCACCATGAACTGGCGGAAGATCGTGTCGCCGTCGTAGTCGATGACCACGTAGGCGCCGTTGACCGCCTGCGCGCCCGGATCGACGATAATAATGCAGCCGTCCCAGAACTCAGGGCTCATGCTGTCGCCCTTGACCTGCAGGGCGTAAGGCTCCAATTCGCTACAGCCGCCTCCGCTCATAACCGCTGACCTCCGAACACTGCGTACTGAAAACCCAGGGATAGAGGCGCAAATTAACACAAAGCCCGGCCTTGGCGCCACTTGAGGCGGCCATGTGAAAGACCCGCCTGCCGTGGTGACATTTATCGAGCTGACACGTTGTGCCTTCGATAGCGGCGGCGAAGAGCCGCCTTAAAGAAAGCGGGAGCGAGATCCGGCACGCTGAATGAACGATGGATAAGCCGGGCGGATACCCAGCGGTCACCAACCCCCCCGGAGTGCGGCGGCTTGCCGCCGCTACCTTAGCGGGAGCTCGCTCCCGCTTTTCCAGCCATGGCACCACGCGTATAGACAGGACTGCGATTAAAGCGGAGCAACCTCAGCCACCCGCCTCATTTCTCCTCCCGGTTTTTCTTGCGCGCCCGCGGATGTGCCTGATCGTAGACCTTGGCCAGGTGTTGAAAATCGAGATGGGTGTAGATCTGGGTAGTGGAAATATCCGCATGCCCGAGCAGTTCCTGCACCGCCCGCAGGTCGCCGCTCGATTCGAGCAAGTGACTGGCGAAGGAGTGACGCAGCATGTGCGGGTGCACCGGTAGCGCCAATCCCTGACGTGCCGCCCACAGCGCCAGACGCTGTTGCACCGAGCGCGCACCCAGACGCCGGCCGTTGCGCCCGATGAACAAGGCCTGCTCCCCGGGCGCCACCGACTGCGCACGCTGGCCCAACCACAGCTTGATCGCGGCGTGCGCCTGCCGGCCCACGGGAACAATACGCGTCTTGGCGCCCTTGCCGGTGACACGCACCAGGACGTCGACCATATCCACATCCGGCACGTCCAACGACACCAACTCCGCCAGCCGCAGGCCGGAGGAATACAACAGTTCGAACATGGC
>JANNJF010000610.1:0-2328 GCA_031405715.1 Gammaproteobacteria bacterium
CCGACATTGCCCAGACCGGCCAGTGCTACCCGAATGGTTGTTCCCACGTGAGGTTCCCCCGGATGGATGAATAACGAAGGACCCGTTGGTGGTCGCTGGCTGCCTTGGGTGGGGTCCGGCTTTTTGAGTATAGCCGCGATCAGGAGGCCTGTTCTGCCTCGGCCAGCTTCTCGCCCACCTCCAGCCAGGCGGTCTCCGCCGCTGCCAGGGCTTGTTTGAGATGCGTCTGTTCGCGCAGCAGTTCTTTGAGTCGTGGCTTGCCTGTGTCGAGGTAGAGGTCGGGTTGTGACAGTTGGGATTCCACCGCGGCGATTGCCGCACTCAGCCGGTCGAGGTCGGCTTCGTGCCGGGCCAGTGCGGCCCGCAGGGGTTGCAGGCGCGCACGCCGGTCGGCGTCCTGGCGACGCTGATCTTTACGTGCCGTGGAACTGTGGGGAGCTTCTTTTTTGCTAGCGGACCCAGCACTGTCATTGCGACGTTCCAGCAGCCACGCGCGATAGTCCTGCAGATCGCCATCGAAGGGCTGCACCTGCCCATCGATGACCAGCAACAGTTCGTCGGTCACGCTGCGCAGCAGGTGACGATCGTGCGACACCACCACCAGTGCGCCCGCGTAGTCCTGCAGGGCGAGGGTGAGGGCGTGACGCATCTCCAGATCGAGATGGTTGGTGGGTTCGTCCAGCAACAGCAGGTTGGGGTTCTGATAGATGAGCAGCGCCAGCACCAGGCGCGCCTTCTCGCCACCGGAAAACGGCGCTACCGGCTGCAAGGCCATGTCGCCGGTGAAACCAAACCCGCCGAGAAATCCGCGCAGGTCTTTTTCCCCCGCCGCCGGATCCAGCTGCCGCAGATGATCGAGGGGGCTGTGAGTCAGCTGCAACTGTTCCAGCTGGTGCTGGGCGAAGTAGCCGATACGCAGGTCCTGGGCGGCAAGCCGCTCGCCATTCTGAATCGGCAGCGTGTCGGCGAGGACTTTCACCAGGGTGGATTTACCAGCGCCGTTGGGTCCCAGCAGACCGATGCGATCCCCCGGGGACAGGCTGAGCGTCACCTCGGAGATGATTTTTTTGCCGGCGTAGCCGGCGGACACATCGATTAGACGCAGCAACGGGGTCGGGAGTTTTTTCGGCTGACGAAACTCGAAGTGGAACGGCGAGTCCACGTGCGCCGGTGCGATGACGGCCATGCGTGCCAGGGCCTTGAGGCGGCTTTGGGCCTGGCGCGCCTTGGTGGCCTGGGCACGGAAGCGGTTGACGAAACTCTGCACGTGATCGATTTCCCGCTGCTGCCGCACGCGCGCCGCCTGTTGCCCGGCGAGTTGTTCGGCGCGACGTATTTCGAAGGCGGAGTAGTTGCCGCTGTAGAGCTGTATACCGTTGTTTTCGATGTGCGCGATATGGTCCGCCACGTCGTCGAGGAAATCCCGATCGTGGGAAATCAGCAGCAGGGTGCCGGGGTAGTTGCCGAGCCATTCCTGCAACCAGATCACCGCATCCAGATCGAGGTGATTGGTGGGTTCGTCCAGCAGCAGCAGATCCGAGCGGCACATGAGGGCGCGCGCCAGGTTGAGGCGCATGCGCCAGCCGCCGGAGAAGGTCTCGACCGGCTGCTCTTCCTGACCCGGGGCGAAACCCAGGCCACGCAGCAGGCGCGCGGCGCGGGCGCGGGCGGTGTAGGCGTCGATCACTTCCAGGCGCGCGTGCAGTGTGGCCTGGCGCGTACCGTCGTTGGCCGCTTCGGCCTCGGCCAGCTGCTGCTGGATGCGGCGTAATTCCTCGTCGCCATCCATGACGTAGTCGATGGCGATGCGCTCGCTGGCGGGTGTTTCCTGCGCCACATGCGCGATGACCAGATTGGGCGACAGGGAAAAATCCCCCGCGTCCTGATGCAGCTCGCGCCGGATCAGGGCCAGCAGGCTGGATTTGCCGCAACCGTTGGCGCCGGTGATGCCGACTTTGTAGCCGGGAAACAGTGTGAGGTTGACGTTCTCGAACAGGACGCGCGGACCGCGGCGCAGGGAGATATTTTTCAGTATCAGCATGGCGCGGCAGTGTATCATGGCCGCGCAGGTGGGCGGATAGTGGATCGATTCAGTGACCCGATGCGCTGTCTAAAACCCGGAAGCCGTAGGGTGGGCATGGCCCACCAGCGACGGCCTATCGATGCCCGCGTGGTGGGCATGCCCACCTGTCTATAGGCGCTACGGAGGTGTTAGCGCCGCGCTAATCGCAGCGGCAATGTCGTGGTCACGTTCACCTTTCTGCTCATTCCAATCATGGGCGCTGTGGGCGCTACCGTCGATTACAGCCGCGCCAATTCGATAAGAAC
>JANNJF010000611.1:0-4180 GCA_031405715.1 Gammaproteobacteria bacterium
AGCAAGGATCGCAACGATCCCTTCGAGTTCAAGCTGGGCGCAGGCCAGGTCATCCGCGGCTGGGATGAGGGCGTGCAAGGCATGAAGATCGGCGGTACCCGTAAGCTCACCATCCCGCCGCAACTGGGCTATGGCGCGAGTGGTGCCGGCGGCGTCATCCCCCCCAATGCCACCCTGGTGTTCGAGGTGGAATTGCTGGGGATAGGCTAGCCGTCCATGCCCGGGGAGATCGTCCGGCGCGAACCGGTGTGGAGCGGGCGGTTGCGCGCGCTGCATTGGACGCTGGCCGTCACCACCCTGCTGTTATTGGCGAGCGGCTGGGTACTGTCGGCGGAATACACACCCCTGACAGCCAATCTGCGCAGCGTGCATGTCAGCGCCGGCATCCTGCTGAGCCTGGCCCTGGCGGGGCGGCTGATTCTACTGGTGTTCGGACGCGGCGCGGAACAGGCGCGGGATTTCCGCCCGGCCATCGGCGCCATGCTCGGTATGTTGCGCTTTTATGTCACCGCCGGCCGCGCACCGCCGCCGGCGTATTATGCGCACAATCCGTTATGGGCCCCCCTTTATCTTTTGTTGTTAGCGACGCTGGCCCTGCAGGCGGCGAGCGGGCTGTTCTGGCAGTTCATCGGCGCAACGGACCCGGAGTACTACCAGGCCCTGCCGTGGCTGTTCGGCTGGACGCTGTCGGAGTGGCATCACGCGGGCTACCGCATCATCGGCGTTTTCACCCTCACCCACATACTCGCCGTCGGCTGGCACGACTGGAAAGGCACGGGCGCGGAAATATCCGCCATGCTCAGTGGTCACAAAATCTTCATTATCCGCCGACCGTCCGACGTACTGCCGGTGGCGTGGAAAAAATCCCCCGGGCCGTCCGACACCAAGGACGATTAACGCCGAAACGGGTCACCTCACGCCCCGAACCGCCTCGGCTCCCAGGGTTGCAACACAACGTAAAACCGTCTAGTTTACCCACACTTACCCATCGACCGATGCGCATCGTCACCTCCATCCCCACGCCACACATGACCCGATCACTCGTTCTCATCACACCGCTGCTGATCCTGCTGAGCGGTTGCGCCAGCCTGTTGAACTCGACCACCGGGCGGCTCGCGGACGGCCTTTCCACGGCCATGCTCAACGAAAACGATCTCGACACCGTGCGCGACGGGGCGCCGGCCTATCTGCTGCTGGTGGACGGGCTGATCGAAGGCGATCCCCAGAACGAAAACCTGCTGCTGACCGGGGCGCGCCTGCACAGCGCCTATGCCTCGATCTTCGTCAGCGACGCGGGGCGCGCCGAGCGCATGACCGACAAGGCACGCGATTATGGCGCACGCGCCCTGTGCCTGCGCGATGCCGCGGTCTGTCAGGCCCGCTCCAAATCCTACGATGACTTCGCCGCCGCCCTCGATGGCCTGCCGCGGGGCGCGGTGCCGGCGCTGTACACCTACGCCTCCGCCTGGGCCGGCTGGATACAGGTGCACGGCAGCGACTGGCTCGCCATCGCCGACCTGCCCAAGGTCGAGGCCGCCATGCGCCGGGTGGTGGCGCTGGACGAGTCACACGATCGTGGCGGCGCCCATCTGTATTTAGGCGTGCTCAACAGCCTGCGGCCACCGGCGTTGGGCGGCAAACCGGAACAGGGCCAGGCCCATTTCCTGCGCGCCATCGAATTATCCGGCGGACGCAACCTCATGGCCAAGGTACAATATGCCGAGAAATACGCACGCCTGGTATTCGACCGGCCACTGCATGACCGCCTGCTGAACGAGGTGCTCACCGCCGATGCCGTCGAACCCGGCCTCACGCTGATCAACACCCTGGCCAAACAACAGGCGAAGAAGCTGCTCGCCAGCGCCAAGGATTACTTCTAGGGACTACCGATGCTGCGACACTCACGCTTAACAATACCAACCGCCCTGCTGCTGGCACTGCTGTCTGGCGTCGGCGCGCAGGCGCAGGATATTAAAATCGCCACCATCGCGCCGGACGGCACCGCCTGGATGCAGGAGATGCGGCGCGGCGCCGGCGACATCGCCGAGCGCACTGCGGGCCGCGTGAACTTCAAGTTCTACCCCGGCGGCGCCATGGGCAACGACAAGAGCGTATTGCGCAAAATCCGCGCGGGACAACTGCAGGGCGGCGCCATCACCGGCGGCGGTTTGGCCGAGGTCTATCCCGACAACCAGATCTACAACCTGCCGCTGATTTTCCGCTCTTATGAGGAGATGGACTACGTGCGCAGCAAAATGGACGGCCTGATCGGTACAGGGCTGGAGAAGCGCGGTTACATCAGCTTCGGGCTGGCGGAAGGCGGCTTCGCCTATTTGATGTCGAGCCATCCGATACGCAGCGTCGACAACCTGAAAAACGAGAAGGTGTGGATCCCGGAGGGCGACGTGGTCAGTCGCGCCCTGCTCGAGGCCCTCGGCATATCGCCCATACCACTGCCGCTGATCGATGTGCTCACCGGCCTGCAGACCGGACTCATCAGCACCGTCGGCGCCTCGCCCACCGGCGCCATTGCGCTGCAGTGGCACACCAAGATCAAATACATCAGCGATACACCACTGATGTATTTCTACGGCGCCATGATCGTCGACCGCAAGGCCTACGATAAACTCAGCCCGGCGGATCAGGCCGTGGTGCAAGCGGTCATGCGCGAGGTGTTCGACAAACTCAACCGCCAGAACCGTCAGGACAACGAGAAGGCGCGCGCCGCACTGCGTCAGCAAGGGGTGGAATTTCTGCCTCTGCCGCCGGAGGAGCAGGAGAAACTACGCAGGGCCGCCCAGCAGGCCATCGTTCAATTGGGGTCGAGTGGCGTCTATACCCAGGGCATGTTCAAGATCCTGCAGTCCCACCTGGACGAATACCGCAAGAAAACCGTCAAGGCCGACATCCGCCCCTAAGCCACCAGTGAAATAATGCCCATGGCCGTGACCCACCGCATCCGGCGCGCACTGCACTACGTCAACCTGATGGAGGACGGATTACTCATCGGTGCACTGGCGCTGATGATCGTGCTGGCCGGCGCCCAGATCGTGTTGCGCAACCTGCTTGGCTCGGGTATCGAAGGCAGCGATCAACTGCTGCGTCTGTTGGTGTTGTGGGTCGGCCTGCTGGGCGCGGTGGCGGCCACGCGCGACGAGAAACAGATCAACATCGACATGCTGTCGCGCTTTCTCTCACCACGGGCGCGCGCTGGCGTGCGCGTGGTGATCGATCTGTTCACCGCCGTGGTATCGGCGGTCGTCGCCTGGCAGGCGGGACGTTTCGTGCACTCGGAATACATCGCTGGCAGCGTGGCCTTCATCGGCCTGCCGGGGTGGATCGCCGAGCTTATCCTGCCATTGGCCTTCGGCCTGATGGCCCTGCGTTACCTGCTGTTCTGCTTTTCCCATCTGCGGCGCCTGCTCCAAGGGGCCCCCGGCACATGATCATCCTCGGCCTGCTGCTGATCGCCCTCGCCCTGTTCGGCGCGCCGCTGTTTGCCCTGATCGCGGCGGCGGCGCTGCTCGGATTCTGGCACAGCGGTGTGGATCTTTCGGTGATCGCCATCGAGATCTACCGCGTGGCGGAGATGCCCATATTGATCGCCATACCGCTGTTCACCTTCGCCGGCTATCTGCTGAGTGAAAGCCACGCGCCGCGCCGCCTGGTGCACATGACCAATGCCCTGATCGGCTGGATGCCGGGCGGGCTGGCGGTGGTGGCACTGCTGGCGAGCGCGCTGTTCACCGCCTTTACCGGCGCCTCCGGCGTGACCATCGTGGCCCTCGGTGCCCTGCTGTATCCGGCGCTGCGCGAGGCCGGTTATGGCGAGCGCTTCAGTCTCGGCCTGGTCACCACCTCCGGCAGCCTGGGGCTGCTGTTTGCGCCGTCGCTGCCGTTGATCCTGTACGGCGTCATCGTGCAGCAAATGGACGTCGGTCAAAAGATCACCCTCGACGACCTGTTCCTGGCCGGCATCCTGCCCGGCATCCTGATGCTGGTGCTGCTGTCCGGCTGGGGCCTGTGGGAGAACCGCGCCAAACATCTGCCGCTGACGCGCTTCTCCGCACGCGCCCTGCTCGCGGCCATGCGCGAATCCATCTGGGAGCTGCCGTTGCCGTTTCTGGTATTGGGCGGCATCTACAGCGGCACCTTCGCGGTATCCGAGGCGGCGGCGGCC
>JANNJF010000612.1:0-5448 GCA_031405715.1 Gammaproteobacteria bacterium
GCAGCTATGACATCGTGTTCGACGGCCCGCAATTCACTGGATGGCGCATCAACAAAATGCAGCACACCCCGCTGGTAAAATTTCCCGGCGAACATCTTTTTGTCGTGGTCGTGAAAAAAGATGACGCCAAGGTGGCGGACGTCAAGCAACTGAGCGGACGCCCGGTCTGCGGCATGGCCTCGCCCAACCTGGGAACGCTAACGCTGCTGAACCAGTTCGACAATCCGGCGCGCCAGCCCGTAGTGATGGCCACTAATGGCTGGGACAACATCTATAAAGGTCTGGTATCCGGTCGCTGCGCAGGCGCCGTGCTTCCCCTCAGCAACCTGCAGAAGTACGACACGGCCGGTGCCTACACACGCATCATCTACCACGGAACGGCCATGCCCAACCAGGCATTCTCGGCCGGCCCGCGGGTCTCACCCCAGGATCAGAAAAAAATAAAACAGGCGCTGTTATCCAAACAGGCCGATAACGCCACCACTCAGTTGCGCCAGGTCTATGCCATGGACCACGCGCTGGTACCGGCAACCAGGGAGGAATACGTGGCGCTCGGCGGCATGCTCAAGGACGTCTGGGGTTATCAGTAACGCTCGACACGGAAGATGGCGGTAGCACCCAGCCACACCACCGAGACCCTGTCTCGGTGGTGTTTTTTTGTTGATCACACCCAACGCCGGTTGTTACGCGCGAGTTCCGGCAAATCCCCATCCAATCCCACGGCATGCCGCATGATCGACAGTTTTGCTGGCCCGAGGCGATCGGCCAACCCCATTCCGGCATTCCGCAGTGGCACCAGTGGCCAGCGTTGTGAACCGAAGCCACGTTTGAAGGCATCGGTCACGGCCAGCATGGCGAGATTGTCCCCCTTGCGCCAGCGCTCGTAGCGGCGCAGGACCGCCCGCGCACCGATGTCTTTTTTATCCGCCATTGCTTCCTGCAGCACCTGCGCCAGGCTCGCGGCATCCAACAGTCCGAGATTCACCCCCTGTCCCGCCAGTGGATGCACGCGATGTGCGGCGTCACCTACCAGGGCGATGCGTTCGCTGATGTAGTGATCGGAGTGCGCCAGTGACAGCGGATAACCCGCCCGCCGACTGACGGATTCCATCGTTCCCAACCGGTCACCGAAGGCAATGGATAATTCACGCATAAAGGCCTGATCGTCGAGCCGCAGCAGTTCTTCTGCGCGTCCCTGGTCGCATGACCAGACGATGGAACTCAGCCCGTTAATCAATGGCAGGAAGGCCAATGGTCCGGTGGGAAGAAATACCTGATAGGCACCAGCATGGTGTGGGCGCTCGGTCTTCACCGTGGCGACGATCGCCGTCTGCTGATAACTCCAGCCGCGGGTGTGGATGCCGGCCCACGCGCGGATCGAGGAATGTGCGCCGTCGGCGCCCACCACCAGCCCGGCGGTCAGATGTTCACCGCTGTCCAACTCGACTGACACCTGGGCGGTGTCGGGATGCAGGGCAGACACGGCCGCCGGACAGCGTATATCCACATTGTCAAACTGCCGCAGGCGCTCAAGCGTAGCGGCGACGATCACCCGATTCTCGATAATATAACCAAGCTCCGCCTCGCCCAGCTCCGCGGCGTCGAAATGAATCGCGCCGGAGCCCTGTGCGTCCCACACATGCATTTCGCGTAGCGGGCTGATGCGGCGCATGCGCATCGCATCCCAAGCGGCGATATTTTCAAACAGGGCACGCGACGCCAGGGTGATGGCACTCACGCGCACATCATAGTCATCCAACTCTTCCGTCGGTGCGGACTGGCTTTCGATCAGCGCGACGCGCAGGGGGAAATTTCCTAGGGCGCAGGCGAGCGTGTTGCCAACCATGCCGCCGCCAACGATGATGACGTCGTATTGTGTGCGCATATCAGGATTGCAACGGCAGACCGCGGGCCAGACGCGGGAGGCGGCCGGCGAGACCCATGGTGCGGCGCATCAGGCCACGCTTGACCGGTGGCATCAGATCCAACAGCAGCAGGCCTAGATTGCGTGCCAATACCACGGGTGGCAAGGCATTGGAGAACACGCGCACCAATCCGTCGGTGAAGGCGCTGACCGCTGTGTTGTCACGCCGGCGCCATAGCGCATAGCGGCGCAGTATTGCCAGATCGCCGATATCCTCGCCTGCGCATTGCGCGTCCACCAGCACCTGCGCCAATACCGCCACGTCGCGCAGGCCCAGGTTAAAGCCCTGGCCGGCCACCGGATGCAGGGTGTGTGCTGCGTTGCCGATCAACGCCAGACGCGGGCGCACATGCTCGGCCACGCGCGTGCGCGCCAGTGGGTAGGAATGGCGCGTGCCGGTTTTCACAAACCCCCCGAGCCGGTCGCCGAAACACGCGTGCAGCTGTTGCAGGAACTCGATATCACTCAACGCCAACATACGTTCGGCCGCAGCCGGTGGCAGACTCCACACCACGGAACAGCGATTGTCGCTCATGGGCAGCAGGGCGAGCGGACCATGCTCGGTAAAGCGTTCATAGGCGACGCCGCCGTGCGGGCGCTCGAGGGTGATGTTGGTGATCACCGCACGCTGTGCGTATTCCTCGCGCGTGGTAGCGATACCGAGGCGGGTGCGTACCGCCGAGCGACCGCCATCCGCCGCCACCAGCAGACGTGCACCGAGGTTATGGGGAACACCCGATTGCATTATCGATGCGCGGGCCACGTGCGGGGTAAATTCCACATCGTGCATTTCCGCGGGGCTGATGAGATCGATATTTTCTGACTCCGCCAGCAACTGCATGAGGGCCGCACCGAGTACACGGTTCTCCACCACATAGCCCATGGCCTCGACACCCATGGCCTCGCTGTCGAGGCGCGCGCTGCCGAAATGTCCACGGTCGGACACGTGGATACGGCGGATGGGCGTGACCCCACCCTGCTCGATACGCTGCCATACACCCATGCCGGTATAAATACGCCGTGAACCATAGGCCAGCGCCACACTGCGATCGTCATAGCTGGGTTGGGCCGCGGCGCCGTAGGGCACGGCCTCAATGACGCCCAGGCGCAGCCCGGTGTGGCGCAGGGCCAGTGCCAGGCTGGCCCCCACCATGCCACCGCCCACAATCAGGATGTCATAATCTGGATTCATCATTGTCATATAACGTGGAGTGCGGCGGCTTGCCGCCGCTTTTAATATAGCTCTTAGGTAGGGCACTAAACCTTAGCGGCGGGGGAGCAAACTCCCGCACTCCAAATGTTCGGGGCTTCCCTAACGCTGCTGCATCAATGCCTCAATTTCATCCACACCCTTGGGCGCCTCTATGCTCAGCACCTCGTGACCATCGCGCGTGACCAGCACGTCGTCCTCGATGCGCACGCCGATGTTCCACCAGCGCGGCTTGATTTCCTTGTTACCGCCGGCGATGTACAGGCCGGGCTCCACCGTCAGCACCATGCCCGGTTCCAGCAGGCGCCAAGCATCGTGTACCTTGTAATCGCCCACGTCGTGCACGTCCATGCCCAGCCAGTGGCCGGTGCGGTGCATGTAGAAACGTCTGTACTCGCCGTTTTCCATCAGACCATCGACGCTGCCCTTGAGCAACCCTAAGTCCACCAGCCCCTGTATGAGGATGCGCACGGCGATGTCGTGCGGCTCGTTCCAGTGCTTGCCGGGTTTCACCGCGTCGATGGCGGCCAGCTGCGCCGCCAGCACAACGTCATAAATCGCCCGCTGTTCCGCGCTGAACTTGCCGTTCACCGGAAACGTGCGGGTGATGTCGGCGGCATAACTGTCCATCTCGGCGCCGGCGTCGATCAGCAGCAGGTCGCCATCGCGCAATTCGCAGTTGTTGTCCGTGTAATGCAGGATGCAGCCGTTGGCGCCGCCGCCGACGATAGGCGGGTAGGCCGGGAACGGGCTGCCGCCCTTCTTGAATTCGTGTAGAAATTCCGCTTCGATTTCATACTCCATCATGCCGGGCCGGCACATCTGCATGGCGCGGCGGTGGGCGCGGGCGGAGATCTTCGCCGCCTTCTTCATCAGGCGGATCTCCTCCGGACGCTTGAACAGCCGCATCTCGTGCAACATGTGGTCCAGATCGACGAACTCCCCCGGGGCGTGCACCCCGTTGCGCGCCTTGGCGCGCACCTCGTTGACCCAGTTCATCAGCTGGGCGTCGAACTCCGGGTTACGACCCATGCTGCAGAAAACCTTTTCGCGATTCTCCAGCAGGCCCGGCAGGATGTCGTCGATATCCTCCATGGGAAAGGCATCGTCCGCGCCGTATATCTCCTGTGCGCCCTCGAGCCCGGCGCGGCGCCCCTCCCAGATCTCCTTCTCTGGATTTTTCTCGCGACAGAAGAGGATGTACTCGCCATGGGGCCGACCCGGCACCAGCACGGCCACCGCATCCGGTTCGGGAAAGTGCGTGAGGTAATAGAAGTCGCTGTCCGGTCGAAAGGGAAAATCCACGTCGCGGTTGCGGGTGCGCACCGGTGCGGTAGGGAGGATGGCGACACCACCGCCCATCTGCTGCATGAGGTCGCGCCGGCGTTTCTGAAACAGGGTCTTATCCATACCTTGATTATGCCTGAATTTGCCCCGACGCGAGAGCTGCCTTAAGTCAAATGGGCCGATAAAAGGCACTTCGCGTATGTCAAGACAGGTGTGCCGGGTCCTCCGACCAGGAAGTCGTTGACCCGCGCGGCCAGCGGTCCTAATATTCGTGTATAAGTGAGCCACAGACCTGCATTCGATGGATGACGACAACCTGAAAAAACTGGAACAGCGTATCGACGAGCTGATCAGCGCCTGCCGGCGCCTCAGCGAAGAGAACCATACGCTCAAGTCCGGTCAGCAGAACCTCAGCGAGGAGCATGCCAGGCTGGTGGAAAAAACCCAGGTAGCACGTTCGCGCATCGAGTCCATGATCGGACGACTCAAGGCATTGGAGCGCGCCTGACATGAAGACCATCACCAGCGGCGTCAACATCTCCATCCTGGGCAAAGAGTTCATGGTCGCCTGCCCGGAGAATGAGCGCGCCGCCCTGAGCGAAGCCGCGCGCCTGCTGGATGGCAAGATGCGCGAAATCCACGACAGCGGCAAGGTCATCGGCACCGAACGCTGTGCGGTGATGGCGGCACTCAATATCGCCAACGAATTGCTCCAAGTGCGCAAGCAGCAGTCCACGCTACCGCCGGACATGGACCAGAAGCTGCGTTTCCTGCAGGGCAAAATCGATGCCGTCCTGAAGGGGGAAGTCCGGCGCGCTTTGTGATATGTTTGAGATATGGCGTTCTCTGCGGTGTTCGTATCCGTTCTTATGTCCCTTGAACCTATAACTTCATAGCCCGGGGACTGCCAAAGCAGATGCTGTTGTGCATGTCCGCCCCGTTGCGGAAAGCCTGATGCATCTCGGTGGTGCCCACCTGAACCACTGGTTCAGGGCAATAGGGCGGTACGGCACAGGCGGAGAACGCC
>JANNJF010000613.1:0-2803 GCA_031405715.1 Gammaproteobacteria bacterium
CGTTCGCCCGCCGCGGCGGCATCCCCGCTGATCAACGTCGGATGCAGGATGACACGATAACCCAACCGCCGCGCCGCGGTGGCCGCGGCGGTCATCGCCAGATACAGCGTAGCGATTATTTCCATGCGCACCGAGCGGAACAAATGTCGATCCGGACGGGGTGGCGGGTGTTGCAATGACTGGAGTAAATATTCAGGCAGGCCGCTGATGTCTGTGTCGCCTTGTTGTGTGTCTTCCACCAGCGGGCCGGAGGCGATGATGGCGGGATCATCCCCGGGCACGTCCGAGATGGCCAGGCACAACACCGGTCGTGGCGCCAGGAATGCCGCCAAACGTCCGCCTTTGATCAGCGACAGGCTTTTGCGTACGCGGTTGCACTGGGCGATGTCGAGGCCGGAGGCCAGCAGCCAATGATTCGCCGCGCGCAGCTGCGCCAGATCGATGCCGGTTGCCGGATATTCCACCAGGGCCGATGCGCCGCCGGATAACAGCACCAGCACCTCGGCATCCCGCGGCAACGCCGCGATAAATTCCACCAGCCCGGTGCCGGCGGTGAGGCTGCGCGCATCCGGCAGCGGATGCCCGGCGGTGTAACAGGGCCACGGCAGGTTCTCCGCATAGCCGTCTTTGGTCACCACGTAGGCGTTGGCGATAGTCTCACCCAGTACGTCGAGGGCGCCGCGCGTCATGGAACAGGCCGCCTTGCCCAGGGCAATGACATAGATCGGACCGGACAACGTTATGGGGTGCTCCGCGCCCCCTTCGGGGCGGTCAACACCACGGGGTGGTGATGCGCCGGGTTGTGAGCGCGTGGCAATGTGCTTCGACAAATACGCACGCACACAACGCTGTCCCTGCACGGCCTCCACGGCGGCGGCGTAGATCTCCAGCAGCCGCGTGCGTGCCGACTCAGGCGATGGCATCGAAGCCGCGCTGCAGATCGCGCCGGATATCCTCTACGTCTTCCAGGCCGACGGCGACGCGGATCAGACCATCGCCGATTCCGGCGGCGGCGCGCGCCTCGGGGGTGACGCGGCTATGGGTGGTGGTGGCCGGATGGGTGATGGTGCTCTTGGTATCGCCCAGGTTGGCGGTGATGGACAGTACACGCGTGGCGTCGATGAAGCGCCACGCCGCCTCCTGCCCGGCGCGGATATCGAAGGCCAGCACACCGCCGCTGGCGAACACACCGCGCACGTCCGCCTGCTGCGCGCGGGCCAGCGCGTACTGCGGATGGCTGGCGAGCCCCGTGTAATACACGCGTGCCACCGCGCTCTGTTTTTCCAGCCATTGGGCGATGCTCAACGCGCTCTCGCTGTGGGCACGCATACGCAGGTCCAAGGTCTCAAGACCTTTAAGAAAAACCCAGGCATTGAACGGACTCATGCTCGGCCCGGCGGTGCGCAACACGCCGAACACATCGGTGCCCACCGCCTTCTCGCCGCCCACCACCGCGCCGCCGATGCAGCGCCCCTGGCCATCGAGATATTTGGTGGCGGAGTGAATCACGATATCCGCGCCCAGGGCCAAGGGCCGTTGCAACGCCGGTGTGAGGAAACAATTGTCCACCACCAGCAATGCCTGGTGCGCGTGCGCCAGGTCGGCGAGCTTGCGGATGTCGCCCACTTCCGCCAGGGGATTGGACGGCGTTTCCAGAAACAGCATGCGCGTGGTGGGCTTGATGGCGCGTTCCCAGGCGGTCACGTCCTTCAAGTCAACGTAGCTCGTCTCGACACCGAAGCGCGCCAGGATGTTGCTGAACAACTGCACCGTGGTGCCGAAGATGCTGCGCGACGCCAGGATGTGGTCGCCGGCCTTGAGCACGCCCATGCAGGCGGCGAGGATCGCCGCCATGCCGGAGGCGGTGGCGACACAGCGCTCGCCGCCTTCGAGGGCCGCCAGGCGTTGCTCGAACATGCGTACCGTGGGATTGGTGAAACGCGAGTAGATGTTGCCAGGCTCGGCGCCGGAAAAACGCGCGGCGGCCTCGGCGGCGCTCTTGAAGACATAACTGGACGTGGTGAAGATCGGCTCGCCCTGCTCGCCTTCGTGGGTGCGCGTCTGACCGGCGCGTACCGCACGGGTGGCGAAACCCCAATCGTCATCATTATTCTCTGACATACCCGCACCTCGGTGGTTGGTTCTGCTGGGTCTGCACCAGTGTGCGCCTTTCTGCGGGCATGAAAAAACCCACTTAGCATGCTAAAGCGGGTTTGACTCGCTTTAGCCGCATTTGTAAGGCGCCCGCAAGCTGAAGCTCAAATCGGCGCAGAAACTGGGGTCACCCTATCCCAGTTCTTGTGTGGTGTCAACGCGGCACTTTACGCAACTTGTCATTCTGATGCGGTCTTTGGGGCCGTGGTGTTCATTGGCCTTTGCGCTTAATGGTGATCGCGCTAGCGCGACTACAGAGGTGCTAAGGGTAGGGAGTTCCGCGGCGCTTTATGCCTCGCCGGGAGCAAGCTCCCGTTAATACCGCGGCGGCGAGCCGCCGCACTCCACAAGTGCTGTGGTGCATGAAATGGTTTCGAGTGTAGATTTTTAAAGTCCCGTTCAAGCTCGCCGAGCACCGCAGCCCCACCGGGGGATGTCCGCGAGCACTGTTTGAGCCATGCCTCATAGAGGGCATGGCGAGTAGCGGAGCCCCGGTGGGGCGAGGAGCGCAGGGGACCGCGCGTCTTTTGCGCGGCGAGCGGCCGGGTGCCCTTCTCTTTGGTTACTTTCTCTTGGGCATCATGGTGCGCGGCATCCCGGGCCTGTCCCTCTTCTACGAGTACCTGAACAACCCCGAGGCCACCGCGGC
>JANNJF010000614.1:0-8118 GCA_031405715.1 Gammaproteobacteria bacterium
AAGCGCTACCGTGCCCGCAGTATACCCTCAGATCGAGGCCCGGTAACGCGGCCAATCAAAGAACGGTCCCGGATCGGTCTTGCGCCCCGGGGCGATGTCGGCGTGTCCGACGATGCGATCGCGCGTGATGCCGGGATACGCCTGCATGAGGGCGCGAGTGACACGCGTCAACACCTGATATTGAATGTCCTCGAAGGGCACCTGGTCCGTGCCTTCCAGTTCTATGCCGATGGAAAAATCGTTCACCCGCTCCCGCCCGTCGCAACAGGACACCCCCGCATGCCAGGCGCGCGCGTGAAACGGGGCAAACTGGATCACCTCGCCGTCGCGGCGGATCAACAGGTGGGCGGAGACTTTCAGTCCGTCGATGGTGCGATAAAAAGGATGGGCGTGAAAGTCCAGGGTGTTACAGAACAGCTGTTCGATGGCGTCACCACCAAACTCCCCTGGCGGCAGGCTGATATTATGGATAACCAGCACGTCCACCGCGGTGCCGGGTGGACGCTGGTCGATATTGGGGGAAGGCACGAAACGCGCCGCGTCCAGCAAACCCTTTAACCGATCAATTCGCATGCAGTCTTCGCAACCTAAACAGATTTGTATCGGCAAGATGCCGAATTACACCTTGTTAATTATAGAGTTACCTTAAAACAGCCGGACCATACACTATCCGTTCACCGGGCGGCGAGGCGTCGCCCCCTGGCATAAAATAGGTTATATATAAGACTTAAGCGACCGATATTAATGGAATTTTCGTTAGCGTTCCCTATAATTGAACGGCATAGTCTTAAAAACTGCCGCGGCGCCTGGTTCCAGGACCAGATTGCCGGGCAAACGGTACTTATTCCCATGAGGAGCCTGCTGATGGAAAGATCGAAAAAAACCCTGCTGGTCGCGGTCATGGCGGCCTGCCTGTTGAGCCTCAGTGCCCCATCGGCCCAGGCGTATGAAGAAGGCGACGACGCGGCCATCATGCTGGATCTGCTGCTGCTGCGCCCGGCGGGCTTTTTCGCCACCGTCGGCGGCACGGTGATCTTCGTCGCCTCCCTGCCCATCTCCCTCTCTACCTGGAGTGTCGGTAAGTCCTTCGAGTCGTTTGTAAAACGTCCGGCCATTTATACGTTTGTGCGCGACCTGGGCGAACCCCGCTCCTGATCGTGGGCTAGTCACCGCGATAGTCATTACCACCGGGCCGAACTCGGCCCGGTTACAAACGCAGCAGTAATATCGTTCGAACCTCCCGGTCCTCCAGCACGATGGGATTGGTCTGCATGCTGCTCCCGCGACAGCCCGCGACGATGTTGTCGAAATCCTGCTCACGCACGCCATAGTCACTTAAACGTGGCAGCCCCATGCGACGCGTCCATTGCGCCAGGATATCGATCAAGGCTTGATGCGCCGCCGCTTCCATCAGTTCGTCGTAGCCACTGAACAAGCGCCCTATCTCTGCATATTTTGTCAGCGCCGGGTGACCCGCCGCGCGCTGGCGCAACGCCTGGATGTTGATCTGCGTCGCGGTCGCCACCAGCGTTCCACACACCACGCCATGGGGGATGGGAAAAAACGCCCCCAAGGGTGAGGCGAGGCCGTGCACCGAACCCAGCCCCACCTGGGCCAACGTGATACCGGACAGCAGCGCCGCATACCCCATGGCGGCCCGCCCTTCCGCCGCCGACGGCCCCTGCTCGTACCAGGGCAGCAGACCATCGCGCACCGCGCTGAGACCACTGAGTGCCAGGGCATCGGTAAACGCATTGGCCTTGCTTGATACGTAAGACTCGAGCAGCTGTGTCAAGGCATCCATGCCGTTGGCCGCGATCAGATCGAGCGGACAACCGGCAAGTAAATCCGGATCGATCACCGCGTACTGTGGCACCAACAGCGCGTGACGGAAGGATTTCTTGAAGCCCCGGGTGCCCTGCACGCTTAAGACCGCATTCTTGGTCGCTTCGCTGCCGGTGCCGGCGGTGGTGGGCACGGCGATTAAGGGAGTGGACGGACCTTTATATGGCAACTCCGGACCCACGCCTTCCAGATGATCCATGACGGAATTTCCATGGGGCAGGAGTCCGGCGATGGCCTTGGCCGCATCCAGTACGCTGCCGCCGCCGATACCCAGCACCACCTGAATGCCCGCCGCGCGAAACTCCCGCACCGCGTCATCCACTAATTGCGGCGATGGCTCGGTCTCAACGCTGAATTCCTGCCAGGACAATCCGGCGGCGGACAGACCCTCGATCAAGCGTGTCCAGACCGGCGACTGACGCAGCGAATGACGGCCGGTCACCAGCAATACCCGTGTGCCGAACTCGGCGAGCAAGGCCGGCAGCTGTTGCCGCACGCCCGCGCCGAAGACGATGCTCGGCAGGCGCGATACGGAAAAGTTCGAGAGATTCAAGTTCACGCGGGGAACAAGCCGTTGTAGGTGACGCCGCTGCGGGGCGCCGCCATCCAGGGCGCCACCGTGTCACGCCACGTCCGATAATGCGAGGTCTGCTTGTGTGTGGCGGCGGCCTCGGCGGAGGCATAGGCTTCATACAAGACAAACACGCTCGCATCCTGGGTTGACTGCAGCACATCGAAACGCAGATTGCCCGGTTCGTTGATGGAACCCAGATGGTTGGCGCGCGTGGCCAGCACGAAATCCGCCACGTGCAGCGGTTGCACTCGAACATTCACCAGCGTGACGTGCATAACACCCTCCTTGATACGTATTCCCCCATCAGGGTACATGCCGCGATACACCGCGCTGATGCAAGTCCAGAATGTCGCCGTGGAAGCTACCGTTTTATAAACCAGGACCGCCGTGGATACAACCCGCCTCACCGCCCGCTGATCGGCTAACCATCAGCCTGGGCTGGAGTCGTGCTTTGGTTCAGTGGATAATCCACAGGAGTGGCTGGGTTGCGCGATGCCAGCCAGCGCGAGACATTCCGCTGTCACTGTGTCGAGACCCGGCACAGCCTGGGAAAAGATTTGCCGATTCGAAGAAATATCACTCAATCTTCTAAGGAGACTGCATGACGACTTCCCGGATTCCGCCGACTCTCCGCATCGCCGGCCTGATGACGGTCATGGCCTTAGGCCTGGCCATGACAGGCTGCGATAAGGAGACGGGGACGACAACCGCCGGGCCGTCGACCGGCGACGCCACCCTACCGCCCGGCCGTCCGATGCTGGAGGCGGGAACCGACAGTACCACGGGTAATGCGCTATCCACGCCGATGGATTCCGCCGCCTCAATAAAAGTCGTGGTGAAGTTAAGCCCGACACTGGCGAGAAAAACCGCTGCCAACGACGACGTCTTCATCTTCGCACGCGCCGCGCAAGGCCCGCGCATGCCCTTGGCCATGGTGCGCAAACAGGTCAAAGACCTGCCCGTCACCGTCACCCTGGACGACACCCTCGCCATGATGCCAGAGATGAAACTGTCCGACTTTCCCGAGGTTGTCGTGGGCGCGCGTATATCCAAATCCGGCGACGCCATCGCGCAGCCCGGCGATCTGGAAGGCTACGGTGCGCCGGTCAAGACTGGCAGCCAAGTGGTGGAGGTCACCATCGCCGGCGTGTACACGGGCAAGGCAGACTTGCCCGCCAACCACCCGACAGAGGCGACCAAAACCGAGTCCGGGTACATCCATCCCAAGACAGCCCAGACATCCACCCTGCGCATCCCCCCGGAAGTTAAGGCCAAGTGGAAATCCGTCGAACTGTCGATCACCACTGCCGGTGGCAAGGAGCAGCGGGCACGCGTCACCATCGGCGACAAAGTAGCCGTTACTGACACTGACTTGAGCCTCAGTGTGGCCGCATTCGTACCGGCCTTCACGAGCGATGCCGGCGTGGTGTCCAGCAGCTCCAACACTCTCGACAACCCCCGCGGTACAGCTGCAGTTACGCGACCGCAAGGGGGAAATCGCCAAAGGCTGGGTGTTCCAGAGCCTGCCGGAATTCAACAGTTTCTCCAGCAACAAGGTCAGCGTACGGTTGTTGTCGGCCGAGGCCAGGTAATCCTGGATTGCCGGGGGATTTAACGCGATGACGTCTACACGAAAAAGCCCGCACAAGGTGGTCTCTATCCATCGACGCACCTGAAGCCTGCGATATCTTCAATATGTTGATTATTCTGTTACGGTGTGTATAATACACACTATGAACAGCCGGGAATTGATCCGCGAGCTTGAGGCCGATGGCTGGCGACTGGCCCGGGTCCGCGGCAGCCATCACCAGTTCAAACATCCACAAAAGCCCGGCGTCGTGACGGTGCCGCACCCAAAGAAAGACCTCGGGGTCGGGCTGGTGAAAGCGATTCGAAAGCAGGCAGGTTTGAAGTAAGGAGGCAACGATGCGTTACGCAGTGGCGATTGAGAAAGGCGACAAGAAACATGCCTATGGTGTGGTGGTCCCAGACCTGCCGGGATGTTTCTCGGCCGGTGACACACTGGATGAGGCTTTGGTCAACGCCAAGGACGCCATCCTGCTGTTCCTTGAAGACTGCCTGGACAGCAAGCTGGCGATTCCGGAGCCTCGGCCCATCGAGGAACACCAGAAGAGCCGTCAATATCGTGGGTGGATCTGGGCGGTGGTGGAAGTAGACCTCGCCGACCTCGATGACAAGGTCGAGCGGATCAACATCACGCTGCCGCGGCGCGTGCTGCGGGTGATCGACGACGCCGCGAAGCGCGCCGGCGAGTCGCGCTCAGGTTACATCGCGCGCGTGGGGATGGAAGGGGCGAGGGTCGGATGAAGACGGCGCACCCTATGGCGCTGCAAGGAGATCGAGGCATGATCAATCCCAATCTTTCCGATAAGACCATGATGCGGCCTCTTGTATCTATCACGACAAAGTAGCTTTTTTGAAGGAGGTGGAAATTCTACATCCTGCATTCCCGTACTGAAGTATTTGTAACAGCCTAGAGGCTGGGTACCACCCCTAGTATCACCCTTGAAATTTTCGAGGGCTGACACTGAGGGGAAACAGGGCGTAAATATTTGTTATTAAATGGTGCCGGTGAGACGAATCGAACGCCCGACCTACTGATTACGAATCAGTTGCTCTACCAACTGAGCTACACCGGCAAGCGGGCAAGTATACGGTGTTTTAGGCGGTGGAAACAACCAACCTCGAGTGTGGAAGCATGGCTAAGATGCAGCCGCTTCTTTTTTATTGTGGCGGACGCGAACGATGACATCGACCCCATCCATCTGCATGCCCTCCGGCAAGGGCGGGAGACCGGTGATGCGCACGTCGTGGGCGCTGATATCGCTGAGGGTGCCGGTGCTGACGTTGTAGAAGTGGTGATGCGGTAGGGTGTTCGCATCGTAGAAGACCTTGGTCGGGTCGACGATCACTTGGTGGATCAGACCGTTTTCAGCAAATAGTCCGAGGGTGTTATAGACCGTGGCCTTGGAGACGTGGGGTTGGTCGCCATTCACCAGGGTGAACACATCCTCGGCGGAGAAATGCCCACCGTGGGTGAACATAGCGCGGGCAATTTCCAAACGTTGGAAGGTGGCATTGATGCCGTGGTCACGCAGCAGTCCGGGGATTTCCTCCGCCGTGTAAATTTTCGCTTTCATGTAGATATCCGCCACCTGTCTCAATTTAGATCAATTATAAATGCGACTATGGATGAAGTCTAACTTACGACGGTGGTAGCTGAAATTGTCCTTGATCAAGTAAAGGTGCACGTCCCAACATGAGATCGGCCGCCAGGCGTGCGGAAGCCGGGGCCAGAACGATGCCATTGCGGAAGTGCCCCGCGCAGACAAACAACCCGGCCACCTTGGGGTGTTCACCGATATAGGGCACGCCGTTAGGGGTCCCCGGCCGCAGACCCGCCCACTGGCGCTCTAAACGACATTCGGCCAGGGCCGGAACCATGTCCATTGCGGCCTGCATGAGGTCTGCTCGGGCGGCTTCCGTGGTTGATTTCTCATAGCCGGTCGATTCCAGGGTGCTGCCCACCAAAACCCGCCCGTCACGTCGCGGAACAATATAGCGGTTATTCTTAAGGATCATGGTCTTAAGTTGCAGGCTCTGGGCGGCCAATAACAGCATCTGCCCTTTGACCGGGGTGATCGGCAACACGAGCCCCGTGGTTGCCAACAGATCACCACTCCATGCCCCGGCAGTCACAAGACAGCGACGTGTTTCAATTTGGCCGTGGTTTGTACGGATGGAAGTTAGGTAACCCTGCTGGGCAGTAAATCCTTGCACAGATGTATTTTCTTGAAATTCCACACCAGATTGGCGTAGATCGGCACGTAATGCCGACAGAAGCCGCGGATTTCGAACCTGAGCCACGTCGGGCATCCACAACCCCTGACCAAGCCCTGCGGCGATATCTGGTGCAATCTGGCGTGCCAAAATGGCGTCTACATCCTGCAACGTCACCCGATGAACCCTTGACCAGGCCATGGCCTGCTCCCCCTCCGCACGATCAAAATACAACATTCCGGAGGGTGTCCATTCCACATCTATCCCAGTGCGCACGGCCAGATCCCGCGCCAGCTCCGGATAAACGCCCTGACTCCAGTGTGCCAGGGCCGTCACCGGGGCGGGATAACGCCAAGGATAAAGGGGAGAAAGAATGCCACCACCGGCCCAGGAAGACTCTTGCCCTACCGTCTGTCGATCAATAACGACCACTGACTCCCCGGCGGCGCGCAGTTCACGGGCACATAACAAGCCAATAATACCACCGCCGATGACGTACCAAGGTTGCTTCATTTAGGGAGTTTGCTGGTGGCGATGATGATGGGATGGCCAGTATAACAGAGCATCACATTCGGATAATGCCGTTTGTACGGGAACGGTAATTACCATTCGTCTGCCTATTTATACCGTTAGAGGTGGGTGAAGTAAGCGCATAATGACCGTTTGTCTGTTTTTTTATACCGTTCGATCTGTATGCCGTGGACAGATATAAATTAGAGGACGGACCTATGCCACATCCCAACATGGATTGCAGAGTTCCGCTTCTCGATTACACTTTATCCAATAGCAGAGAAAATACCCGCAGAAATTGGGCTTAGCCGAGCGACGATGAACATAAATAACAGAAAATTTGGTCGGATTTCACGCAAACAGCCCTCCCGGTCTCGTTCTGCCGTCGGCTCGAAACTACCGCTAGTCGGGTCGATCTCCCCCTCAACTGTAGCGTTCGTCGGTAAAGAAATGCCGTTCATCGTTAGTAGCCGACAATTCGGCTTCACCTTGATAGAGCTGATGATCATCCTGGTGGTCGTCGCGATTCTCGTCTCCCTCGCTGTACCGAATATGCGCACGTTTATACAAGATGCACGCCTCACTAGCCAAGCCAACCGATTTGTCACCGATATCTCTGCTGCACGCACCAGATCATTAAATGGCAGCGTCGTCGTGATATGTCCTTCCACAACACCAGGGACTTGTCTCCTCCCGGGCTCACCCTGGGAAGGCGGCCGATTTATGTTTATCGATGGCAATAATGACGGCACCTGGAGTGGCAGTCCGACTGATACACAGTTTCGCTACACCGAGGCCATGAGTAGCACCAATACACAACTGGCCGACACGAACGACCCAATGGTATTTAATCAAGGGGCGCTGACAAGCGGCGGCGGCGGCACAGTCACATTTAGTCTGTGTGACGAGCGTGGCGTCACCCACGGCCGCGTCATCACAATCAATAGGGCCGGACAGGTCCGCGTCGCACCCAAAACGACACAACCGGCGAGCTGCCCATGACCCCTCTGCGCACCTTCATTCAAGAGACCACCCCTGCCCGGCAACGCGGCTTTAGTCTGCTCGAGGTGCTCATCGCATTATTGGTACTGTCCATCGGCCTCTTGGGCCTGGCGGGCCTGCAGACATTCAGCGTTAAGTTCGTGCATCAGTCCTATCAGCGCACCCAGGCAACCATGCTGATCTATGAAATGATCGATCGCATGCGTGCCAATGGCGCGGGTGTCTACAACGTGGCTTATGCACTCGCATCGACGGATGTGCCACCCGCCGCCACCGACTGCGCAGCCACGCCATGCACCAACTACCCGGCCATGGCCGCCTACGATATGAATCAGTGGATCACGAACATTACTTCACCGACACGCGTGGGGCTGACCCTGGGGAAA
>JANNJF010000615.1:0-2322 GCA_031405715.1 Gammaproteobacteria bacterium
GGGACTCGGTCATCCAGGTCGCCTGTAGCATCATGGTATTGAGCGAGCTATATAACATGTCGTAGTCCACCAGGGTGTAGTACGACTGGTGCGGATCGTAATAACGCAGATCGCCGCCAATGGCATTGCGATCGGCAATGCCATCCACCTCCTGGGTGATCCAATAGGTGCTACCGCTCCAGTGTTCGGCGAAGGTGCCGAGATCCATGCTCAGCCCGGAAAACTTCACATCAGAACTGATGGTGAGGTCGGCGGGTGCCCCGGCCACGGCGTTGATCCGCCACTTGGGCGAGACCCGGTATCCGACCTGCAGGCCATCGAAGCGTCCCAGCACACCGCCACCGCTGCCCGGCTGACGACCCAGGCGTGCGGAGTAATCGTATTTGCGGTTCTTCAGCTCAAAGTAGGCCGAGTTGAGCTTGTTGATGTTTCTGTTGTTGTCCAGAAAATTCCAGGAAAAGCTGTTTCGGACCACGGCGCGATTGTCGTAATCGCTGCTGCGCATGCGCGCATTGAGGTCGATGGTGGAGATGAGCGCGGATTGAACCGTGGCGGACGTCGACGTGGTGGTGGGGACCGGGCTGCCGAGCGTCGTATCGCTGTTTTGACTGGTGCCGTGATAATAATATTGCGACCAGCCGCCATAGACGAATGTTTGATTGGTTTCCTTTTTTACCGGCTTCTGTTGCAGCTCGGGTATTTTCACCTTGTCCAGGTTGAGCAGGCGTTGCCGCACCCGCTCTGCGCCCTCGCTGTCTGGATATAGCTTGAGATACAGTTTGTATTCCACGCTGGCCTTGGCGATTTCGTTATTTCGCTCCCGCGCGAGTCCGATAAATTCCTGCGCATCCTGCGAATATTTGTTGGGTGACAGATTCAACAGTTTGTCGAAGGTCTGAATGGCAAGGGTATTGTTGTTCTGGGTCAGTGCATCGCGTCCCTGGTTCATCAGGGGTTCGGCCAGTCTGTCGATCTCCGTGCCGGCCGCTTGCGGTTTAGGCTCGGGTTCGGGCGCTGACGCTGTCTCGGGAACGGATGCCGGTACGGCTACTGGTACTGGCGCTACTATCGGCGCGGCAGCTGGACTCGGGCCATTCGGCAACGCGACCGGCGCTGCCGGCGTTGGTGTAGGTGTTGTGACCGTCAGGGGTGCCGCCGGCTTCTCCTCCGTTTCCCGGGTGCCGCTGCGTTCCATACTGGTGACAGAGGTGGCCCAGGCGCCCGGGTAACGGGACTGCAACTGGTCTTTCATGGCATTGGCATCGGCAAAGGTCGAGAAGAACCCGAGACGCACGAAATAAACCGTTTTTCCGAGAACGTTGGAGCGGACCAGATACACATCCTGCTTGGGAAATTCCTGCGCGGTTTTGCCGATATCGACCGGCTCGAAGGCGGTGATGAGCGTCACGGCGTAATACTTTTGTTCCGCCCCAGGCGCGTTAGTGTTTGTCGCCGCCCGTACGGAGGAGGCCGGGGTTGTACTGGTTTCTGCCTGTGCCGTTGAGACACAGCAGACGAGCAGCCAGACTGGGAGAATAAATGTGCGCAACAGGAAGGTCATTGATTCGAGAACTCGTGAGCCGGGCGTGAGCGACAGATAGCGGTCTTTGGTTTAGGGTGTCTTCGGAGCGGGTTTAGGCGCTGTGTCCGGGTTGGGGCCCAGGATCTGGGCGCGGGTAACTACCACTAATGCGGTCGCCGGTACGCTGGCTCTCAACAGGACAGGTGCGCCGTGGAAGGCATACCGCATGACGGCGTTCACCGACACTACTTTTTGAACCCGCTGTCGGTGGGGCGATGATACCCCGCCGGGCTATGGCAAGCGCCGGTACAGTCCTTCAGCTCCAGGACTGTGTAGAAACCACCGCCAGCCTTCTCGTGTTTGTTCGGCACGAACTTGTCCGTATGGCAGCCGGCACAATCCGGTTTATAGGCGGGGTAGTCCCAGGAAATCACCTCGCTATTTTGCTTATGGCAGCCGGCACACAGCGTACCCGCAGTATGTGCGCGGTAGTACGGCGAGGTATGGCTGTACCTGACAGGTGTCCAGGCGGCAGTGGTATGACAGGCGTCGCACGAGGCGCGTGTGGTGACGAAATGTCCGCTGGATTTACCGGTGGCAGTGACCCCGTGGCAGGTGTTGCAGGTGCCGGGCTGGACGTTGGCATGACTGAAGGTCGCAGGCAACCAGGCGGTGGTGCGGTGACAGACGTCGCACGAATCGTTGGTGGCGATATGGTTGCTCGGCTTGCCCGTGGCGGTGACCCCGTGGCAGGTGTTGCAGGTGCCGGGCTGGACGTTGGCATGACTGAAGGTCGCAGG
>JANNJF010000616.1:0-10225 GCA_031405715.1 Gammaproteobacteria bacterium
CTGCCAGAGGCTGTGTCACCGGGGCCGGTACGCCGTTGTGGATCAGAATATCCACGGGAAACAAGCCGGCTGCAAACGCCGGACAGCGCTGGGTCACATTTCCCGCGGCGTCCACCACGAACGAATCGCCATCGAACACCAGTTCATCCTGGCCGCCCACCAGATTGACATACACCATGGGTACCTGGCTCTCACGCGCCCGTTGCTGCAGCAACTGCTCGCGCTCGCGACCCTTTTGCATGTGATAAGGAGAGGCATTGAGCACCACAATCAAACGCGCACCGGCGCTGGCGCACTGCTTAACCGGCTGCGCCTGCCACACGTCTTCGCATATGGTAATGCCCACGGGCACGCCCGCGATGGTCGTCACACACGCCTCGGTTCCCGGCACAAAATAACGGCGTTCGTCAAATACACTGTAATTGGGCAAGCGCTGTTTGAAATACGTGGCGACCACACGGCCGTTGTCGATGACGGAAGCGGCGTTATACACTTTATCGCCCACGCGCTGCGGGTGACCGACGATGAGCACAATGCCGCGCACGTCACTCCGCAGACGTTCCAGGCCGGCTTCTACTTGCACATGGATATCTGGACGCAGCAACAGGTCTTCCGGTGGATAACCGGTAAGTGTCAGCTCAGGAAATACGATGGCGTGCGCCTGCAAGCGATTGCGCGCTTCAAGTGCCTGCGCGACCACCTGCTGTACATTACCGGCAACGTCCCCCACCAGAAAATTCAATTGGCCAATAACCAGGCGCAACGATGCATCCTTAACCATTACTTCAGCACCGCGGCCATGCGCGCACCCATGTCCGCGGGAGAGCGGACGATATGCACGCCGGCCGCCTCCAAGGCGCGAAATTTCTCCTGCGCCGTGCCGTGGCCACCGGCGATCACCGCCCCCGCATGACCCATGCGCCGTCCGGGCGGTGCAGTGACACCAGCAATATACGCCACCACCGGCTTACGCACGTGCTGTTGAATGTAGGCTGCGGCGTCTTCCTCGTCCTGACCGCCGATTTCTCCCACCATGATGATGCCTCGGGTCGCGGCATCGGCCTGAAACAACTTGAGACAGTCGATAAAGCCTAGGCCGTGAATAGGATCGCCACCTATGCCAACACAGGTGCTCTGGCCGAGACCGGCCAGGGTGGTCTGATGCACCGCTTCGTAAGTTAAGGTACCGGAACGCGAGACGATACCTATAGTGCCAGGCGCATGGATGGCGCCCGGCATAATACCGATCTTGCACTCGCCCGGCGTGATAATGCCCGGACAGTTCGGACCTATGAGCACCGTATCAGGATAATTCTTGAGCGCCGCCTTGACCTTCAGCATATCCAGCACCGGTATGCCCTCGGTGATGCAGGCGATAACCTTGATGCCCGCGTCCGCCGCTTCGAGGATGGAGTCGGCGGCGTAGGCCGCCGGCACGTAGATCATGGTCGCCTCGGCACCGGCCGCACGCACCGCCGCGCGCACGGTATTGAACACCGGCAGGCCGAGATGCTGCTGCCCGCCCTTGCCCGGCGTGACACCGCCGACCATCTTGGTGCCGTAGGCTATCGCCTGCTCGGAATGGAATGTGCCCTGCTTGCCGGTGAAGCCCTGGCAGATGACCTTGGTATTTTTATTGACGAGTATGCTCATTATTATCTCGTAGGTGATGCGTCAATTTCGTAAGTCATATCAGTAGGGTGGGCATTGCCCACCATCGTACTCAAACGAGGCCGTAGCCTAACTCGCCGCCGCCACCGCCAGCTTCGCCGCCTCCGTCAAGCTTTCCGAGGCGGTGATCTTGAGGCCGCTTTGCTTGAGCAGCGCTCGCCCCTGATCGACGTTGGTGCCTTCGAGGCGCACCACCACCGGGATATTGATACCCACTTCGCGCACCGCCGCAATGATGCCCTCGGCGATGAGATCGCAGCGCACGATGCCGCCGAAGATATTCACCAGGATGGCCTTCACCTTGGCATCGGACAGAATGAGCTTGAACGCCTCCGCCACTTTGTCCGCGGTGGTGCCGCCGCCCACGTCGAGAAAGTTCGCCGGCTCGCCGCCGTGCAGCTTGATCAGGTCCATGGTGGCCATGGCCAGGCCCGCGCCATTCACCATGCAGGCGATGTTGCCGTCGAGGGAAACATAATTAAGACCAAACTGACTGGCCTTGTTTTCTTTCGCGTCTTCCTGCGCCGGGTCGCGCCATTCCTCCAGGTCCTTGTGGCGATACAAGGCACTGTCGTCCACATTGATCTTGCCGTCGAGGGCCGTGAATTCACCCTGCTCGGTGACTACCAGGGGGTTGATCTCCGCCAGACTCAGATCACGTTGCACGAACAAGCGGTAAAGATTCAGCAACAGCTTGCTGAAGGCCGCTACCTGTTTTTCCTGCAGCCCCAGACCGAAGGCCAGCTCGCGGCATTGATAAGGCTGCAGGCCCGCCACCGGATCGACCGCCGCCTTGAGGATCTTCTCCGGGTGATGGACGGCCACCTCTTCGATGTCCATGCCGCCCTCGCTGGACGCCATGACCACCACGCGTTCACGCGTGCGGTCCACCAGGCAGGCCACGTATAACTCGCGGGCGATGCTGCAGGGCTGCTCGATGAGCAGACGCTCGATGGGCCGGCCCTGCGCGCCGGTCTGCGGCGTCACCAGGCGGGTGCCGAGTAGCGCACCGACCGCCTGATCCAGGGCATCGCGGCTGCCGACCTTCTTGATACCACCGGCCTTGCCACGTCCACCGGCGTGCACCTGCGCCTTCACCACCCAACTGTCGCCGCCCAGTTCCTGGGCGACGCTGCGCGCCTCCGCCGGCGACAGCGCTACCTTGCCGGCGGGCACGGGAATACCGAATTGCGCGAAAAGCGTCTTGGCCTGATATTCGTGAAGGTTCATGCGCCATTATCCCTGCGTGGAAAGACGTTATTCTGAAACACGAGCTCAATTTATCAAAACTGCGTGCGCCTGCACCACGCTAACGATTAAACTGCCCGCATGCAAGCCCGCGTCATACACAGCCTCGATCAACTCTCTGCCGATGCCTGGAACACCCTCGCCGGTGGCGACAACCCCTTCCTGCGGCATGAATTTCTGGCGGCCCTCGAACACAGCGGCTGCACCACGGCGGCCACCGGCTGGGCGCCGCACCACCTGTTGATCGAGTCCGGCGACGCCGACCAGCGTCAACTGGTGGGCGCGGTGCCCCTGTATCTGAAAAACAATTCTTACGGTGAATATGTCTTCGACTGGGCCTGGGCCGATGCCTATGCCCGCAGCGGACTGGCGTATTACCCCAAGCTCGTGGCCGCGGTGCCGTTCTCGCCGGTGACCGGGGGGCGCATTCTCACCCGCGCGTCGGGCGATACCGCGCAGATCGAGGAGGCGGCGATCGCTGCAAGCCTCGCCGTCGCCAAAGAGTTGTCGTTGTCCTCGCTACACTGGCTGTTCACCCCGGAGGCGCAGACCCAGCGCCTCGAGGGCCATGGCCTGTTGCGCCGCGTCGGTTATCAGTTTCACTGGCACAATCAAGGCTACACCGACTTCGATCACTTCCTCACCGGTTTCGCCTCACACAAGCGTAAAAAGATACGCCACGAACGGCGCATCGTGGCGGACGCCGGCGTGACCCTGGAGGCGCGCAGCGGCGCGCAGATGACGCCGGCACTGTGGGATATTTTTTACGACTTCTACCACCTGACCATCCGCAAGCATGGCGCCATCCCTTACCTCACGCGTGCCTTCTTCCACGAGCTTGGACGCAGCATGCCGGAGAACATCGTCATGATCTTCGCCCACCACCAGTCACGCCCGGTGGCCGCGGCGCTCAATCTGCGCGGCGCCGATACCTTGTATGGCCGCTACTGGGGCGGCGAGGATGGGTTCAGCGGACTGCATTTCGAAACCTGCTACTACCGTGCCATCGACTACTGCATACAACACGGCCTGCAACGCTTCGAGGCCGGGGCCCAGGGGGAGCACAAACTGGCGCGCGGCTTTCTGCCGGTCGCTACCTATTCGGCCCACTGGCTGAGTCATCCACAGTTCTATCAGGCGGTGTCGGAATATCTGCGGCGCGAGCGCCATGGGGTGGAATCCTATATGACGGAACTGAATGAACATTCGCCGTTCAAAAAGTCATGCTGACGCTATCCACTGCGCACACGGGCGGGCACGGCCGGACGGCAGATTCGATTTTCATGAATATCGTGTATTCTTAAAAGATCATGCCGCGCCGTTTGAACCCACACCGGTGACACAATGACCCACTTTCTCGCCGACACCTACCAATCAGACTTCCCGCCGGTGGAGTTCGCCTCACCGGAAGGACTGCTGGCGGTAGGCGGCGATCTGCGCAGCGAACGTCTGCTGGCGGCCTATCGGAATGGCATCTTCCCCTGGTACAGCCCCGGCCAACCGGTGTTGTGGTGGTCACCGGATCCACGCACGGTGCTGTTTCCCGGGCGACTCCGAATTTCCCGCAGTCTGGGCAAGGCCCTGCGGCAAGACCGCTTCCACGTGACCCTGGACCAGGCATTCGGACGTGTCATCGACGCCTGCGCCGCGCCACGCCGCGCCAATCCGACGGGCGGCACCTGGATTACCGGGGAAATGCGTGCCGCATACTATCAGCTGCATGAGCAAGGTTATGCCCACTCCGTGGAGGCCTGGTCTGGCACGGAGCTGGTGGGGGGGTTATACGGGGTCGCCTTGGGCGGCGTGTTTTTCGGCGAGTCCATGTTCAGCCGCGCCACCGATGCCTCCAAGGTGGCCCTGGCCCGCGTCGTCGGACAATTAACCACCTGGGGATACTCGCTCATCGATTGTCAGGTGGGTTCCGCTCATCTTTTTAGTCTGGGGGCGGAGGAAATTCCACGCCAGGAATTCCTTGCCACCCTGCACACGGCGCTGACACTGCCCGGACGCCCAGGGTCCTGGAAGACCTGTCACCTCGACGACACCGCGCCATGACCATCAATCAACCTAAACCGGATCTTTACCTGTCCCTGCCCCATCCGTGCAGTTATCTGCCGGATCGCGCCAGTACCATTGTCTTTGTGGATCCGCAATTCACCCTGGACCACCAGCTCTATGGAAACTTTGTGGATCAGGGTTTTCGTCGCAGCGGGGACCTGGTGTATCGGCCGTACTGCCAAAGTTGCGCTGCGTGTGTGCCGGTGCGCATTCCGGTGGAGCGCTTCCGCCCGACACGCGGTCAGAAACGGGTGTGGCACAAGAACCGCGATATCACGGTGCACGCCGTGGAATCGGCCTACAACGCCGAACACTTCGATCTCTACCGCCGCTACCAGTCGGCGCGCCACGCCGGCTCCAGTATGGATGATCCGGATCCTGAGCGTTATATCGGCTTTCTCGCCAGCCGTCAGGCGGACACGGTCTTTTATGAGATGCGCGCACCCCATCCGGAGGAACGCCCCAACAGCCCGGGTCGTCTGCTGGGTGTGGCCATCGTCGACCTCCTGCCGACGGGATTGTCGGCGGTCTACACGTTCTTTGAGCCGGAGTTGGGGTCGCGGGGCCTGGGGGTCTACGGTGTGCTCTGGCAAATCGCCGAGGCGCAACGCCGGGGCCTACCCTACCTCTATCTGGGCTATTGGATCGCGGAAACGCCGAAAATGGCCTACAAAACCCAGTTCCACCCCCTGGAAGCCCTGCGTAACGGGCGCTGGCAGACGTTGGAGCCTTAACCATCCCGACCTCCGACCTGTTTGCCGTCGGAGGCCCATGCCAACCCCCCGCTGTGCCCGCGACCCAGCTATAATTGGATTAATTATCTTTGCATGGGGTGCAACGATGCTGAGCTTCCTCTTCCGGCTGATGCGGGCTTACCAGCGAGAACACGGTTTTTTACCCAACGTGCTGTACATCAATGATTTTCACTACCAGAAGTTGCGCGAAAGCCTGCCGGATCTCACCACCCATGAGGAAATTGCGGCGTTTCTACAGCTCGACGTGGTCATCCGCACGGAGGCGGTGCATCCGAGCATTGCCTGGGTGAAGCCGTTACACCAGCCGTTTGTTGCTCACGGCTAACCCAAACACAGCCTCTTCCGCACCGTCCACCCAGCGTCCCACCACCGCATGTCGGCGGCGGCGGCGGTTATTTGCCCATTAATGCTTTACGCACAGAGACGTCTGGGGCATCATACGGCGCCAGTTCCCGGGGCCATCACGGCCTAACCCTCAACATCGAGACAAAGCGTGGCAAGAGAAGAAAATATTGAAATGGAAGGGACGATCGTCGAAACCCTGCCCAACACCCTGTTCCGGGTCGAATTGGAGAATGGGCATGTCGTCACCGCCCATATCTCGGGAAAAATGCGCAAGAACTACATCCGCATCCTGACCGGCGACAAGGTCACCGTACAGCTCACCCCGTATGATCTCACCAAAGGCCGCATCACCTTCCGCGCCCGTTGATTCCACTGGCGCCGCACCGTCTCTGCCGCTGCATCCCTCGACCCACCTGACCACGCACAGCGTCTCCCCGCCCGCCCATTGCTACAGGGGTCTTTCGGCCACCAGTCGCGCCTCCGGCACGTGCAGTAGTATGGCCGTGGCCACCTCGCGGATAATCTTGGGTCGCGAGCGCACCGATATCCACAGGAGATTCAGCGGCACATTCAGATCGACAAACACCACCTCGGCAAACTGGCCCAGAACGGCCTGTAGGCGTGCCAGGATGTCGACGAACTGATGCTGGGGGCGATTGCGCAGACCGGGGATCAGGACCATAAAGTCACTCAGCAGCCTGCCGTCGGCATCGCGGGTGGGGACACGTTCGTAGAGCGGCCGATGGGATTCCATCACCATGCCGTTTGATGCCTTGGTCATGAGGTCCATCAGCAAACCCTAACGAAAACACAGTGGCATGGCAAGATGCAACAGATCAAAAAAAGGCCCCGGCCGATAACCGGCCGGGGCGTCGAGGGTCGATCTTGCACTAAAAGATCAGAATATGGCAGTCAACTGCGTGTATTGAGTTGAAAAACCATCCTAATGAAAGATTCAGAACTCGAAAACGAGCTCGTCATCCTTGGTGGTGACACGGACCTCACCACCCTCGGCCAGCCGGCCGAAGAGCAGTTCGTCCGCGAGGGGTTTTTTGATCTTCTCGCGGATCAGACGTGCCATGGGGCGCGCGCCCATGGCCGGTTCGTAACCATGTTTGGCCAACCAGCGACGGGCCGCGTCGTCCAGCTCGATGCTGACCTTGCGTTCTTCCAGCTGTCCTTCGAGTTCCAGAATGAACTTGTCCACCACATTCACAATGGTCTGTTCGTCCAGCGGCATGAAGGGGATGATCGCATCCAGGCGATTGCGGAACTCCGGGCTGAACATGCGCTTGACCGCTTCCACGTCCTCGCCCGAATGGTTCTGCTTGGCAAAACCCATGGAGGAACGGCTCATCTGCTCGGCACCGGCATTGGTGGTCATGACGATGATGATGTTGCGGAAATCGGCCTTGCGACCGTTGTTGTCGGTCAGCGTGCCGTGATCCATGACTTGCAGCAACAGGTTGTACACATCGGGATGGGCCTTCTCGATTTCGTCCAGCAACAACACCGCGTGCGGGTGCTTGTTGACGGCATCCGTCATCAACCCGCCCTGGTCGAAACCAACATACCCGGGAGGCGCACCGATGAGACGCGACACGGTGTGACGCTCCATATACTCCGACATGTCGAAGCGGATCAGCTCCAGGCCCAGCACCTTGGCCAGCTGGCGCGTGACCTCGGTCTTGCCGACGCCCGTGGGGCCGGAGAAAAGATACGAACCGATGGGCTTGTCCGGACTGCCCAGGCCGGAGCGCGACATCTTAATGGAAGTGGTCAAGGCATCGATGGCGGCGTCCTGGCCGAACACCACCAGCTTGAGATCACGCTCCAGGGTACGCAACGCCTTCATATCGGAGGACGACACGCTCTTGGGCGGGATACGCGCAATCTTGGCGACGATGTCTTCGATCTCGCTCAGACCAATGGTCTTCTTGCGCTTGCTCGGCGGCAACAGGTGCATGCTGGCACCGGCCTCGTCGATCACGTCGATGGCCTTGTCCGGCAGGAAGCGGTCATTGATATAGCGGGCGGACAGTTCAGCAGCGGCGTGCAGCGCCGGGCTGGTGTACTTGACGCCATGGTGCTGCTCGAAGCGGGACTTGAGTCCCTTGAGGATCTGCACCGTTTCGTCCACGCTGGGCTCATTCACATCAATCTTCTGAAACCGACGTGACAGGGCACGGTCTTTCTCGAAGATCCCGCGATATTCCTGGTAGGTGGTCGAACCGATGCACTTGAGCTCACCTGAGGACAGCGCCGGCTTCAACAGATTGGACGCGTCCATGGCACCACCGGACGCGGCGCCCGCACCGATGATGGTATGGATCTCGTCGATGAAGAGCACGGCGTTTTCATGTTTCTTCAGATGGTGCAGCACCGCCTTCAGGCGCTTTTCGAAGTCGCCGCGATATTTGGTGCCCGCCAGCAGCGCGCCCATGTCGAGGGAATAGATGGTGCTGCGCAACAGGATCTCCGGCACATCGCCTTCTACTATCTTCTTGGCCAGACCTTCAGCGATGGCGGTCTTGCCGACACCGGCCTCACCGACATACAGCGGGTTGTTCTTGCGGCGGCGGCAGAGGATTTGAATGGTGCGCTGCACCTCGAGATCGCGGCCGATCAATGGATCGATCTTGCCGGCGCGGGCGCGCTCGTTCAGGTTTACGGTAAAAATGTCGAGCGGGCTGCGCTCCGGTGCCACCGTGCCGTCTTCGCCTTCCTCCGGCGCGGGCAGTTCGGGCTGACTCTCCCCCGGCACCTTGGAAATACCATGGGAAATGAAATTCACCACATCGAAACGACTGATGTTCTGTTTATGCAGGAAATACACCGCGTGCGAATCCTTCTCGCCGAAGATTGCCACCAGGACGTTGGCACCGGTAACCTCTTTCTTGCCCACCCCCTGGACATGCAGGACGGCACGCTGGATCACGCGCTGAAAGCCGAGGGTCGGCTGCGTGTCGGTCTCGCTGTCCGGCGGCAGACTGGGCACACTTTCCCGCAGAAAGTTGACCAGGTTGCGGCGCAGGTCGTCGATGCTGCCGCCGCAGGCGCGGATGACGCGCGCGGCGCTGGGATTATCCAGCAGCGCGGCCAGCAGATGCTCAACCGTGATGTATTCATGGCGTTTCTCACGGGCTTCCTGAAACGCCGCGTTGAGCGAGAACTCTAGTTCCTGTGACAACATGGTGCGACCCCCCCGGACACTCTCCGGCAATTAAAACCTCAATGCACTAACAGCTGCGATTCACTCAGGCTCCATGGTGCACTGCAAGGGATGCAGATTCTCCGAAGAGAATACCGTCACCAACCTGACCTTGGTCTCGGCGATCTCGCGCGTAAACACGCCGCAGATCCCCATACCCTTCTGATGCACATGTAGCATGATCTGAGTGGCCTCTTCCCGATTCTTGCGGAAGAACTTCTCCAGCACCACGACCACGAACTCCATGGGAGTGTAATCGTCATTCAACAGAATAACTTTATAGAGCGTCGGTTTTTTAAGCTTGGGTCGGGCTTCCTGAACCTCCGAACCGTCGCTGTACTGCGGCAGCTTGTCGCTCATATGTCACTCACAATTCTTAGATTAGACCATGCTTCCGAACTAGCTACATTTTGCGGCCATTGGGCAAAAATACAAGATGTCCGGCTGGCAAATTTCCTTGGTCTGGCATAGATTTTGGCGTTGCAAGCAATTATCTTGCCAGCGCAAAATTCCCCCATTTGGATCAGGGCAGTAGGCTGGCGCGCCCCATCTTGACTTAGTCAAAAAAAAAGAGGGATGATGCACCCTGCGTGACCCTTATTTGGCCTTTGATTGGGCTCCATTTAGCGCGTTTCCGATGTAGTTCTGGGTCTGGCAGGGAACGCATGACTTACTGCTTCAAGTAAGCAATTAAAAATGGGGCTTTGCCCCGCGTTTAGTGAACTAGGGGAGACGTGGCATGGTAACAGGTACAGTTAAGTGGTTTAACGCCAGCAAAGGGTACGGCTTCATTTCACCCAGCAGCGGCGGTGATGACGTTTTCGCGCATTTCTCGGCGATCGTTATGGAAGGCTACAAAACGTTGAAAGAAGGTCAACAGGTCGAATTTGAGATCCAGCAGGGTCCCAAAGGGCCTCAGGCCAGCAACATACGCGGC
>JANNJF010000617.1:0-1178 GCA_031405715.1 Gammaproteobacteria bacterium
GCCGATGGTCAGGTTGGGCACGTAGTGGTTGTCCATGACATCGAAATGCACGATGTCGGCGCCGGAGGCCAGGACGTTGTTCACTTCCTCACCCAACCGGGCAAAGTCCGCCGACAAAATGGACGGCGCGATCTTATAGTCTCGCATGCTGAAATCCTTCAGAGCTGGGTTATTCGGGAACGAAAATCAGGGGATGGTTTTCCCGGATTCGACGTAGTTGCAATAAAAAACGAATTTACCGGATCGGGCCGAAGTTTTCAGCCATTCATTCAGAATATTTTTTGCCGTGGGCGGGCGCGTGCTGGCCGGGCCATGGAGCCTGCTACCATCAGCATATTAATATTATTTTATTCAATAGGTTATCGTAATATTCCACCGCCAGCGGAGTGCGGCGGCTTGCCGCCGCTTAACCAAGCGGGAGCTTGCTCCCGCACTCAAAAATGGGGATAACCGCATCCAACGCTTTCGATCCGGCCTTGCATGGGGTCGACTTGGATAACACGTGTCGACCAAACCCGGTGCATCAGTGGGTAAATGCTTAAGGTAGCATCATTAGGGTAGCATCCCCTTTTCTACAGTCATTTCCTATCGATACGCAGAGTACCTTCAGATTTAAGTGCGCTGCGTCCTGGTTTATTTTTGGCAATCTTTGCCAATATATGCCACACTTTCGGCAGGAGGTGCCCTACCATGGCAACGATGAACGTTTCTCTTCCAGACCCGATGAAAGAGTGGGTGGAATCCCAGATCGAGGGTGGTCATTACAGTAACGCCAGTGACTATATCCGAGACCTGATTCGCCGGGATCAGGAATATCAGGACAAGCGCGAAGCCCTCATCAAAGCACTGATCGCCGGGGAAAAAAGCGGCATTACCAAGCGCACCATTGACGATATCTGGAAGGATGTCAAAGCACGGACCCGCTGAATGGTTGTACTGTCAGATGCCGCTGCCAAGGATATCGAGCAGATCCTCGATCGATCTGTTATTGATTTCGGTCCGCATCAGACAGAGCTTTACACCCATTCGCTGAAGCACTGCCTGGAACTCCTGGGCGAGTCGAAGAAGGGCATGGCCGAAAGTAGAGCGCGACGCCGCTTGGAACCGTGATACCTAGTCCACGATGAAGTGATCCGCACTCTGGTAGTGCCCATTGCCTTCCTTCTGCAATGATCAGG
>JANNJF010000618.1:0-7129 GCA_031405715.1 Gammaproteobacteria bacterium
TTTGTCACAATCTGTGGATGATTTACAAATTGACGATGATTTTGATCCCAAATGAAAAGTTCGAGAAGGAATCCACAAGTTCTACTCCAGACTGATGGTACGGTCCTCACCGATAGGGATACCGTAGAGTACGCCCGCGCCCAAGGTGGACGAATTATACGCCGCCGTATTGGCCGCGGCCGCGTCCACGCGACTGGAATAAACATTCAAACTCCGGCTGATACCTTCCTGGGTGTAGTACGGATCGAGATAACTGATATTAAACTGCTTATTGGACTTGCTGGTATCGATGCTGGTGCTCAGCTCCTTGCCGGTACCGAAAAGATTCTTCAGGGTGATATTGGCATTCAGCAGCAAGCCATCGACGTCCGAGTAACCGACGCCGGCCAGGAAGTTATTGACCAGGCGTTCCTTGACGGTGACGTTGATGTCCACCTGATCGGCCGTGCCGCTTACCGCCGGGGTTTCGATATTCACATCATCGAAGTAGCCCAGACGCTGCAGGCGTTCACGCGAACGCTGGACCTTGGAGGTGGAGAACCAGGCGCCTTCGAGTTGGCGCATTTCGCGTCGCAGCACGTCGTCGTTGGTGCTGATGTTGCCATAGATGTTAATACGCCGCACATAGACGCGCTGCCCGGGATCGACAAAAAACGTGAACGCCACGGTGTTCTTGTCCCTATCGATATCCGGCACGGCGTTGACGTTGGCAAAGGCATAGCCTTCGTCCCCCAGACGATCGCTGATGCGCTTGCTACTCTCGGTGACTTCCTGACGCGAAAACACAGCGCCGGGCGCAACGCCGATCAGTTTGCGCAATTCCGCCTCATCGATGATCAGCTTTCCCGCCAGCTTCACACTCGAGATGGTAAACTTCTTGCCCTCGGTGATATTCACTGTCACGTAGATCTGTTGTTTGTCCGGCGTGATCGAGACTTGAGTGGAATCGGCGGAATACTCCAGAAAACCGCGGTTCTGGTAATAACTGCGCAGCGACTCCAGATCCCCGGCCAGCTGCTGCTTCGAGTACTGGTCGTTCTTGGTCAGAAAACTGAACAGCGTGCTCGGACTCAGTTTGAATACATCGAGCAGTTGCTTGTCGGAGAAAGACTTGTTTCCCACCAGCGCGATCTGCTCGATCTTGGTGACACGTCCCTCGGCCACCTCGATAAGAATGCCGACGCGATTGCGCTCCAGCGGCGTGACCGTGGTCTTGACTTTGACCGCATAACGTCCGCGGCTGAAATACTGACGCTTGAGTTCCTGTTCGGTTTTATCCAGCACCGAGCTGTCGAGTACCCGGCCTTCCGCCAGACCCACCTCTTTCAGACCTTTTTTCAGGGCGTCCTCTTCCAGGTCCTTGGTGCCGGTGATCTTGATGCTGTCGATGGATGGCCGCTCCTGCACTTTGACCACCAGCACCTTGTCGGCGCGCTCGAGCTGTACATCCTTGAAGAAACCGGTCTTGAACAACGCACGAATGGCATCGCGTGCGCTGTCCTCGGTGAGCGTGTCACCGACCTTGACGGTCAGATAGTTGAAGACCGTGCCCGCCGATATGCGTTGCAGACCTTCGACGCGGATGTCCGCGATGGTGAAGGTTTCAATCGCCTGGGCAAGGGGGACCGAAACGGCACACACGAACAGGGCTGCGAGAAGCTTTTTCATTATAATTAGTAGTCGGCAGAGAGAAGTTGAGTGCGCGGATTATTGCAGGATTCTGACAAAGTCATTGTAAAACGCCAGGGCCATCAAGGCGAACAACAGCGTGATGCCGACCTGCTGACCCCAGTACAGGGAGCGTTCCGACAACGGGCTGCCTTTTACCGCCTCGATCAGGTAGATCGCCAGATGGCCGCCATCCAGTACCGGCACCGGCAGCAGATTCAACACACCGAGACCGATACTCACCACCGCCAGAAACATCACAAACCGGTCCCACCCCGCATGCGCCGAGTTGCCGGCGGCCTGGGCAATGGTGATCGGGCCGCTGATGGCCTTGGTGGAAACCTCCAGCTTGACCATCTTTACCAGCATTTCCAGGGTCAGCGAGGACATGAGCCAGGTGGTTTGTACACTTTCGGCCAGTGCGCTGAGTGGGTCGAGTCGGGTCGAGACGCGCATCTCCTGCGGATACTCGGGGAAACGGGGGGCTGCGCCGATAAAACCTTCGGTCTTGCCATCACGCTCGATCTTGCCCGGGGTGACCGTGACGATTAACGCCTGACGGTTGCGCTCGATATTGAATTTCAGCGCACGTTCAGGATTCGCGGATATGATACTGCGTACATCGTCCCACAGGCGCACCGGCTTGCCGTCGATGGCGCTGATCACGTCACCTTTAAGCAAACCACTCTTGGCGCCCGCGCCTTTTTCATCCAGAAAGTCCAGGACTGGAAGGATGTCAGGCATGAACGGGTACAGACCCAACCCCTTCTCCAGCAGGCCGGTGCTCACCTGATCCGCCGTCAGTGTGGAAAGATCAAGCCGGTGCATTTCCAGATTGCCGCGGCTATTGCGCACCTCGACCTCGACCATGTCCTGGTCGAGGGCGCGCTGAAAAAGATACAAGCGGCGTTGATCCCAGCTCGCCACCGCTTTGCCATCGATGCTGATGAGTTCGTCACCGGAATGAAACCCGGCCTGCGCGGCGATGGAGTTGTCCACCACCTTGCCCACCACCGGCTTGATCCCTTCGGTGCCGACACTGAAAAGCAACCAGTATGCGAGGATGGCAAACAGAAAATTAAACATCGGGCCCGCCAGGACAATAGCGGCGCGTTTCGGCAATGGCTGGCGATTGAACGCGCGCGGCAAGTCTTTTTTGGCGACCTTGGTATCGTTTTCGTCCAGCATTTTCACGTACCCGCCCAGGGGTATGGCCGCCAACACAAACTCGGTACGGTCGCGGCCGAACTGACGCACCCACAAGGGGCGGCCGAAGCCGACGGAGAAGCGCAAGACCTTCACCCCGAGTTGTTTGGCCACCCAATAATGGCCGAACTCATGCACCACCACGAGTACACCGATGGCGGCCACAAACGCGACGACTGTATAAAGGAATCCGCTCACTGATCTAACTCACTATAATCCGACACGCCGCGCCTACTTCCTGGCCACGGTCTTGCCTGAATTGTTACCGTGCCCGGCGATGTATAGCCGGGCTACCTCACGCGCACGGGCGTCGTCCGCCAATATCCGCTCGAGCTGCGCTTCCTCGTTTATGATCACGTTCGCAAGCGTATGTTCAATGATGCGCGAAATATCATTGAAACCCACGCGGCCTTCCAGAAACGCCGCCACCGCCACTTCGTTGGCGGCGTTGAGTATCGCCGGCGCCGTGCCGCCAGCGGCGGCGGCCTCGTAGGCCAGGCGCAGACAGGGAAAGCGCTGCATATCCGGGCGCTGGAAATCGAGGCGCGCGATGTCGAACAGATCCAGACTTCTTACCCCCGACTCGATACGTTCCGGCCAAGCCAGGGCGTGGGCGATGGGCGTACGCATGTCCGGGTTCCCCAGTTGGGCCAATACCGACCCGTCAGTATATTCCACTAGCGAGTGAACCACACTCTGCGGATGTATGACGACCTGCACCTGATCCGGCGTGACACGGAACAAACGGCAGGCCTCGATCAGCTCCAGGCCCTTGTTCATGAGGGTGGCGGAATCCACAGAGATCTTGCGCCCCATGACCCAACGTGGATGGGCGCAGGCCTGATCCGGCGTGACCTGGGCCAGGTCTCCCGACGGCGTGGCCAGAAACGGCCCGCCGGAACAGGTGAGAAAAATCTTGCGCACGCCGCGCGCCACCGCACCCGTCTGGTAGCCGGCGGGCATGCATTGAAAGATGGCATTGTGCTCGCTGTCGATGGGCAGCAGCTGCGCGCCGGAGGCAGCGGCCTCCTGCATCACGATGTGCCCCGACATGACCAGGGATTCCTTGTTGGCCAGCAACACCCGTTTGCCCGCGCGCACCGCTTCGAGGGTCGGCAGCAGACCGGCGGCGCCGACGATGGCCGCCATGACGATATCGACCTCGGGCAGCTTTGTTACCGCCTGCAATCCACTGCTGCTGGACAGCACCTCAATCGGCAAACCGGCGGCGCTGATTTTTTTCTGCAACAGGGTCGCGGCGGCGACGTCCAGCATGACCGCGGTCTGCGGGCGAAAGCGCTGACACTGCTCGAATAGCCGGTCCACCTGGGTGTTCGCCGTCAACGCCAGCACCCGATAACGCTGCGGGTGCAGTGCCACCACCTCCAGCGTATTCACACCGATGGACCCGGTGGAACCGAGGATGGTGATGCCCTGCAACCGCGCTGACGCACCCGGGACCTTGGAATCTGAGGACGCCGCGCGCCTCACGTCGCCAGCCCCAAATACAGCCAGCCGAGGACAAAAAACGGCGCCGCCGCGGTAAAGGCGTCGATGCGGTCCAACACCCCGCCGTGCCCGGGCAGCAGTGTGCCGCTGTCCTTCACGCCCGCGGCGCGCTTAAAGCGGCTTTCCATCAGATCACCCACCACCGACACCACCGCGATCACCGCCGCCAACATCACCCAGGCCCACAACTTGTCCGCCGTAAACTGCCAGACCCAGAGTCCGCTGAGCCAGGCCACCAGCACCACCGCTGCCAGACCACCGAGCACACCCTCCAGGCTTTTGCCGGGGCTGATATGCGGGGCGATCTTGGTTTTTCCCCAGGGCCGGCCGACAAAATAGGCGCCCGAGTCCGCCGTCCACACCAGCACCATCATAAACAGTACCAGCTTCCAGCCTTGGGGTTGATGGGCATGCAGCCACAGCGGTGCGATCCATGCCGGCACGAGAATAAAATATCCGCTGATCAGCCGACCCGGCCCGGATGCCACCAGGCCGGCACGGGCATCGCGGTGATAGAGCATTTCGAAAAAGGCCAGCAACCACCAGGCCGCGCTGATCAGCATGAGTGGCAACATGGGTGCGTAATGGCGCAAGCCATCCGCGCCCGCCACGCCGAATATATATTGGTAATAGAGCAGGACGCCCGCGGCCGCCACGCCAGATATATATAGTATGCGGACCCACCCCTGGGACAGGCCACACAGACGGGTCCACTCCCAGGCGGCGGCCAGAATAAACGCGCCCATCAGGGCGCCAAGCCAGGGCGTGGCCAGGGCGACCGTGGCCCACACCATGAGAGGAACCAGAATAGCGGCAGTCAGAATCCGCAGCTTAAGCATGCCGGCCACTTTCTGACGCCGGGGCCACCTCGACCTGATCACTGGTATGACCGAAACGACGCTGGCGCCCGGCGTAGGAGGCCAACGCCGCATCGAACTGGGCACGATCGAAATCCGGCCATAACACCGGGGTGAAATAGAGTTCGGTATACGCCAACTGCCACAACAGAAAATTGCTGATGCGCTGTTCGCCACCGGTACGGATGAACAGATCCGGTTCCGGCACCCCCGCCATGCTGAGAAACGGTTCCAGACTGGCGGGGGTAATGTCCGCGGGATCCAGCTCACCGGCGGCGGCGCGTTGCGCCAGGGCGCGGCAGGCCTGGCTGATGTCCCAACGGCCGCCGTAGTTGGCGGCGATGGTCAGGGTCAGCTTGGTATTGTCGCGCGTCAGCGCCTGACTCTTGCGGATGCGCTCGACGATTTTTTCGCCGAAGGCGGCAGTGTCACCGATCACCTGGAAACGCACGTTATTGGCGTGCAGCTTTTTGACCTCGCGATCGAGCGCCAGCATGAACAACTCCATCAGCAGGCGCACTTCCGTTTCCGGACGCCGCCAGTTCTCGCTGCTGAACGCGAACAGGGTGAGATAACCGATGCCCTGATCGCCGCACGCCGCGACAACATCGCGCACCGTCTCCACGCCGCGGCGATGGCCGGCGACGCGCGGCAGACCACGGCCCTTGGCCCAGCGCCCATTGCCATCCATGATCACCGCCACATGCCGGGGCACGGACGAGGCCGGGGGCATTTCGCAGGTGTTACCAGAAGAGGTCTTGGATTCAGTCATCGATCCGCAATAGCATAGCCGAGGTAATGGCACTCCGTGAGGAGCGGGGTAACCGACGCGACTAAATCGCCAGCAAGTCTTTTTCCTTGGCGCCCACCAGCTTGTCGACCTCGGCGGTAAAACGATCCGTAAGTTTTTGCACCGCATCGTGCGCGCGTTTTTCATCGTCTTCGGAGATCTCTTTCTTTTTCAGGGCCTCCTTCAGATGGGCCAGGGCATCGCGCCGCACGTTGCGGATGGCAATCTTGGCCTCCTCGCCTTCGTTGCGCACCACCTTGCCGAGTTCCTTGCGCCGCTCCTCGGTCAATGCCGGCAGGGGCACGCGTATGACCTGACCCGAGGTGGCGGGATTGAGTCCCAGGTCGGACTCCATAATGGCCTTTTCCACCGCCTGCACCATGCCTTTATCGAAGGGCGTCACCGCCAGCGAACGCGCATCGCCGACACTGACACTGGCCACCTGATTGAGTGGCATGCGGGTACCGTAATAGTCCACCGTGATGTGGTCCAGCAGACTCACGTTGGCGCGGCCGGTGCGGATCTTTTCCAGATTGGTCTTGAGCGCATCGGCGGATTTGGCCATGCGCGCTTCCGCGTCTTTGTTGGTTTTGTTGATCACGTCTTGCATCACTTGCCTCCGCGTTGAACCAGAGTACCTTCATTCTCACCCATCACGATACGCAGCATGCTGCCCGGCTTGTTGAGATTGAACACACGCAGGGGCATGCCTTGTTCCCGACACAGGGCAATGGCCGTGGCGTCCATGACACCCAGGCGTTTTTCCAGCGCCTCATCGTAGGTCAAGGTGTCGTAACGCACCGCATCCGCATGCCGCATGGGATCTTTGTCGTAGACGCCATCCACCTTGGTGGCCTTCAGCACCACATCGGCGCCGATCTCAAGACCGCGCAGGCTGGCGGCGGTGTCCGTGGTGAAGAATGGATTGCCGGTACCGGCGGCGAAGATCACCACGCGCCCTGCTTCCAGATAGGCAACGGCGGCGCGGCGCGAGTACGGCTCCACCACGCCATCGATATTGAGGCCGGAGAGCACCGCTGTGGTAACACCGGCCTGCTCCAGGGCATCCTGCAGTGACAGGCAGTTCATCACCGTCGCC
>JANNJF010000619.1:0-7467 GCA_031405715.1 Gammaproteobacteria bacterium
TAGATCAGGCCGAAGTTAATGGCCTTGGCGTTGCGCCGCATGTCGTCGGTGACCTTGTCCAGGGGCACACCGAACACCTCGGCGGCGGTGGCGCGGTGTACGTCCGCCTCCTCGGCGAAGGCGCGCAGCAGGCCGGCATCCTGCGACAGGTGCGCCATGATGCGCAGCTCGATCTGGGAATAGTCCGCCGACAGCATCACATAACCCTCTTCCGGTACAAACGCCTGGCGGATGCGCCGGCCCTCCTGGGTGCGCACCGGAATGTTTTGTAGATTGGGATCGGAGGAGGACAAACGCCCGGTGGCGGCCACCGCCTGATGATAGGAGGTGTGCACGCGCCCGCTGTGGGGGCTGATCATCTCCGGCAGCTTGTCCGCATAGGTGGACTTGAGCTTGGCGATGCCGCGGTGTTCCAGGATCACCTGCGGTAACGGGTAGTCCAGGGCCAGTTCCTGCAACACCTCTTCCGCCGTGGACGGCTGGCCCTTGGGGGTTTTTTTCAACACCGGCAGACTGAGCTTGCCGAACAGGATCTCCTGGATCTGCATGGGCGACGCCAGATTAAACGGCTGGCCCGCAAGATTGTAGGCCTGCTGCTCCAGCTCCAGCATGCGCAGCGCCAGTTCGCTGCTCTGGCGGCGCAGCATGGCGGCGTCGATCTTCACGCCATTGCGCTCGATGTGCGACAGCACCGGCACCAGGGGCATTTCAATCTCGCGCAGCAACTTGGCCAGGCCCGGGATCGCCTGCAACCGCGGCCACAGGTGCTGATGCAGGCGCAGGGTGATGTCCGCGTCCTCGGCGGCATACACACTCGCCTGCTCCACCGGTACTTCGCGGAAGTTGATCTGGCCCTTGCCCTTGCCCGCCACCTCTTCGTACTTGATGGTCTTGTGCCCCAGATATTTCAGCGCCAGGCTGTCCATGTCGTGGCGCGAGGCGGTGCTGTCGAGCACGTAGGATTCCAACATGGTATCGAACTCGATGCCGGCGAGCTGGATGTCGTAGTTGGCCAGCACACTCATGTCGTACTTGAGATTCTGGCCGACCTTTTTGTGCGCCGGGTCTTCCAACAGCGGCTTGAGTTTCGCCAGCACCGCGGCGCGGTCGAGTTGTTGCGGCGCCCCGGGATACACATGCCCGATCGGCACATACACACCCTCGCCGGCGACGTCGGTAAACGACACGCCGACGATCTCGGCGTTCATCACATCCAGGTCCGTGGTCTCGGTGTCGAAGGCGAACAGCGGCGCGCGCTGGAGACGGGCGATCCACGTGTCGAGCTCCGCCATGTCGGTCAACGTGACATAACCGTGGTCGCTATTCGTCACGGCCGCTGCCGCAGCCTGTGCATTGGCGCCCCCCAGGTCGGCGAGCCAACTCTTGAACTCCATGCGCTGATACAGCTCACGCAGGCGTGCGGCGTCCGGCGGCTGCCGTTGCAGTTGCGGCGCCAGCAGCGGCAGCGGCACATCGCACTTGATGGTGGCGAGCTGGCGCGACAACGGCAGGAATCCCAAGGACGCGCGCAGGTTCTCCCCCACCTGGCCACCGACCTCCGCGGCGTGCTGCACCAGGGCATCCAGCGAGCCGTATTCCTGCAACCACTTGACCGCGGTCTTGGGGCCGACCTTGGGTACGCCGGGGATGTTGTCCGAGGTATCGCCGATGAGCGCCAGGTATTCGACAATGCGCTCCGGCGGTACGCCGAACTTGTCGATCACCGCCTGACGGTCGTAGTGTGCGTCCTTCATGGTGTCGATGAGGCTGACGTGGTCGTCCACCAGCTGGGCCATGTCCTTGTCGCCGGTGGAGATCAGCGTGTGCATGCCGTGGCTCGTTGCCTGCACGGCCAGGGTGCCGATGACATCGTCCGCCTCGACACCGGGGATCATCAGCAGCGGCAGGCCCATAGCCTCGACCACGGCGTGCAGTGTCTCGATCTGGCTGCGCAGGTCGTCCGGCATGGCAGGACGATGGGCCTTGTATTGCTCGAACAGCTCATCGCGAAACGTCCTGCCCGGCGCATCGAACACCACGGCGATGTGCTGCGGGTCGACATCCTTCAGCAACTTGCGCAGCATGTTGGTCACGCCGTAGACGGCGCCGGTCGGCTCGCCGCGCGAATTATTCAGGTTGGGCATGGCGTGAAACGCCCGATAGAGATAGGATGAGCCATCCACCAATACCAGGGGTTTAGGCTTGTTCATGCTGTGACAATCTCCTGCTTTGTGCTACAACTATGCCGTTATATGGAAAACTAAATGACCACGCCCCACAAACCCATCGCCTCCTTTACCACCTCGTCGAAAATACTCTCGCGGGAGTCGTGGAAAATATTCCAGATCATGGCGGAATTCGTCGAAGGCTTCGAACGCCTGGCGCGCATCGCACCCTCCGTCAGCATCTTCGGCTCCGCGCGCACGCCGGTGGACCACCCGTATTATGCCCTGGCGGAGCAGGTGGCGCGCATGCTGTCGGACGCCGGTTTCTCGGTGGTCAGCGGCGGCGGTCCCGGCATCATGGAGGCGGTGAACAAAGGCGCCTACGCCGGCAAGTCCCCCAGCATCGGCCTCAACATCAACCTGCCGCAGGAACAATCCGGCAACGCCTACCAGAACATCGGGCTTAACTTCCGCCACTTCTTCGCGCGCAAGGTCATGTTCGTGAAATTCGCCTCGGCCTATGTGGTGCTGCCCGGCGGCTTCGGCACCCTGGACGAGCTGGCGGAGATCCTCACCCTGGTGCAGACCGGCAAGAGCCGGCGCATCCCCATCATCCTCATGCATACACCGTTCTGGGAAAAACTTATCGACTGGATGAAGTCCACCCTGATTCCGGAAGGCGTCATCAGCAAGAACGATCTCGATCTTTTTATAGTACTCGATAAGCCCCAGGATGTCCTCGACGCCATCTTCCGTTACTACGAAGGCCGCGGTTTCGGACCGTCCGCCGAGGAAGAAGAGAAGCAACTCAATCTTTAAGACAAGGATGCAAACCACCACGCCATGCGCTATCCCATCTCTGCTGTGCTCGCGCTCCTGAGCGGAGTCGTCGTCCTGACGGCGCAGGCCGCCGACCCCAAACTTCAGGAACTGTCCGAGCCACCGGCCATGTCCCCGGCAACGCCGGCGGCCGAGACGTCCGCCGACCCAGCGGAACCAGAGGTCACCATCACTACCCAGGGCGCGGACCGTCGCGAGGAATACCGTGTGCGCGGCCAACTGTATATGATCAAGGTCATCCCGGCGCACGGCAAGCCCTATTACCTCATCGACAACGAGGGCAGCGGGCAATTCAGCCGCAGCGATTTTGCGCCGAGCGTCAAGATCCCGATGTGGGTCATCAAGCGCTTCTGAACATACCGCCGTTGATCACGCGGCGCCGGTCGATGTAGGGTGGGCATTGCCCACCACACGGGGTGTCGATCGGCACTGCTGGCGGGCAATGCCCACCCTACAAAACCGGGCGTTTAATCGCTGGCCACGTCCAAACGGCCCCAGTCACCGCCTGCGACCCCCTGTACCCGCAACCCACCTTCTTATAGACTCACCCCGCCGTTTTACCAGCGAACTGCTAGAATCCTGATAGGTCGTTGATGTTTATCTGCACCCATGCCGCACCAGCCCGGCACGACGGTCGCTGACCGCACGAGGAGAATTCGCCGTGATCGATATCAAGAAGGCCGACTTACAGCATGGTTGGTCCTGGGTCCTCGACGGACTCGACACCCTGAAAAAAGATTTAGGCCTGTGGGTCGGCATGGGGCTTATTTTCATGTTGATCGCCATCGCGCTCAAACTCATTCCCTTCGTCGGCCTGCTGCTGTTGGTCCTGATCAGCCCGATGCTACTGGCCGGCGCCCTGCAAACCGCCGCTGATCTGCACAGCGGTAACCTGGCTTCAGCCACCCATAGCGGTGGCGGATTCTCCCCCCAAGGCATCATCGCCGGTCTGCAACGCGCCACGGGCCGGCTGTTCATCATTTTCAGTGACGAGGAAAAACTCCTACCCCTTATGGTCATCAGCACCCTCACCCTCGGCATGGTGGTGGTCATCAATATCCTGGCGGTGCTGCTGAAAATCGACGGTTCCGCCCTCACCGCCATGGCCGCCGGCAGCGTTGGTCCACGCGTCTGGGTACCGGCCCTTATCGGCTGGTTTCTGGTGCGTTTTCTGCAACTCGGTTTGATTATGCTGGTGCTGTATTCCGTGCCTCTGATCCTGTTTCGGCGCGAGATGCCACTGCTGTCCATCGAAAAAAGTTTTGCCACGAGTAAACAGAACTTCATCGCCGTGTGCGCCTTCGGTATGCCCTTCCTGCTGGTGTACCTGCTCATCAATGTCATGTTTTTCGCCCTGTCTTTTCCCTTGGATGACCTGGCCGTGCTAGTGCTCGGCTGGGTCGCGGTGCCAATATTCGCCGCCGCGCTTTACCGCAGCTACCAGGACCTGTTCAAGCGCTGACAGCGTCGATGGGTCTTGTCCATCCACCGCACTGTCCTGCGGCGGCATTTCCCACTAGGGAACCCCTGAATAAGTCCCCTCTCCTCCGTGTATTTCGGGGGAGAGGGTTAGGGTGAGGGGGAATTTTCGGCCTTTGCCCCTCATCCTGTCCTTCTCCCCGAGGGAGAAGGAACCCTGAGTTTTGAGCGACGGAAAGCACCAATGGCAAACACAAGTTCCAAACAGAATGGCGCACTACACTAGATTACCCTGCGGGAGGTCCTATGGGAGTATGCGTGTACGACGGCGAGGCGCTGGCACGCTACGGTTTCGGCCGTGGGCACCCCTTCGGGCCGGATCGGCTGGCGGCATTCCGCCATGAACTAAATCGCCTAGGGTTGGACGGTTGCGTCGACATCCTGCCGCCGGTGCTCGCGTCCGAGGTCGAGGTGGCGCGCTTTCATAGCGCTGACTACATCGCGCGCGTGCAGGCCATGTCGCGCGACGGCACAGGCCTGCTCGACCACGGCGATACCCCGGCCTTTCCCGGCATGTACGAGGCCGCCTGTTATGTCGTCGGCACACTGCTGGATGCCGTGGCGCGCGTGGTGGACGGGCGTTGTGGGCGCAGCTTCGTGCCCATCGCCGGCCTGCATCATGCACGGCGCGATGGGGCGGCGGGATTCTGCGTGTTCAACGACATCGGCGTCGCCATCGAAACCCTGCGTCAGGTGCACGGCATCCAGCGTATCGCCTATATAGACATCGATGCGCACCACGGCGATGGTGTGTTCTACGCCTTCGAAGACGACCCGACTCTGACCATCGTCGACCTGCACGAGGACGGACGCTATCTCTATCCGGGCAGCGGGCGCAGGGATGAAACCGGCCGCGGTGACGCGCGTGGGAGCAAGCTCAATATCCCGCTACCGCCGGGGGCGGACGACGCCCTGTTTCACCGCCTCTGGCCCACCATCGAGGACCAAGTGCGCACGGCCCGGCCACAGATCATTCTGCTGCAGGCCGGCGCCGACAGCATCGCCGGCGACCCGCTCGCCCATCTCAATTTCACGCCCGCCACCCATGGGTATGCGACAGAGCGGTTGTGCCGCCTGGCGGATGAGTTGTGTGGCGGGCGCCTGGTGGCCACCGGCGGGGGCGGCTACGACCGCGGCAATCTGGCGCGCACCTGGTGCGCCGTGGTGCAGGCCCTGCTGACCACGGCCTGAGAAAACAAAAAGCGGATGCGTGGGCGGCGGGTAACTGCAATAATCGCGGACTAAGAATCTTTAATAAAATGAATATGATTCTGAACCGCCAAGACGCCAAGAAAGGCTCCTTTCAACCACAATAAACTTGGCGTCCTTGGCGTCTTGGCGGTTAAGCTCTTTTTATTAGGAACGCTAAGGAGAAAATAATGCAACGACGTAAATTCATCCAGGGCGCCGCCGTAGCCGGTGCGGGTGTGGTAGGCAGTCTGCTGGCGGGATGCAAAAAGGGCGACGAACAGGCGACGACCAAGGCCACGGCAGCAAAAAAATTCGACTGGAAACTGGTCACCACTTGGCCACCCAATTTCCCCATCTTTCAGGAAGGCGTGCAGCGTTTCGCCAACGACCTCAAGACCATGAGCGATGGCCGCCTCAACATCCAGGTGTTCGCCGGTGGCGAGCTGGTGCCGGCGCTGGAGACCTTCTCCGCCGTGTCCCAGGGCACGGTACAGATGGGCCATGGCGCCGGTTATTACTGGGCGGGCAAGATTCCGGCGGCCCAGTTCTTTACCGCCGTGCCCTTCGGCCTGAACGCCATGGGCATGATCGCCTGGATGCACGCGGGTGGCGGCCTGGAGCTGTACCGGGAGATCTACAAGCCGCACAACCTGGTGCCGTTTCCCGTGGGCAATACCGGCGTTCAGATGGGCGGCTGGTTCAAAAAGAAAATCACCTCCCTGAACGACCTGAAGGGCCTCAAGATGCGCATCCCCGGCCTCGGCGGCAAGGTCATGGCCAAGGCCGGCGTCAACCCGGTGTTGTACCCGGCGGGAGAGATTGCCCCGGCCCTGGAGCGCGGCACCCTCGACGCGGCGGAGTGGGTCGGGCCGTTCCACGATGTACGCCTCGGCCTGCAGCGCGCCGCGCAGAACTACTACTACCCCGGTTGGCACGAGCCCGGCCCGATGCTGGAACTCATCATCAACAGCGCCGCGTGGGACAGCCTGCCCCCCGACCTGCAGCGCATGGTGAGCACCACCGCGTCCGCCACCAGCTTGTGGATGCTGGCGGAATTCGAGACCAAGAACCAGCAGGCCCTGGGTACACTGCGATCGGATAAAAAGGTCACGATACAGGCCTTCCCGCCGGACGTGCTGCGCGGCCTGCGGCTATACACTCAGGAAGTGTTGGATGAGGAGGCGGCCAAGGACGCCACCTTCAAGAAGGTATATCAGGCCTACCGCGCCTTCCAGAAAGAACACGATGCCTGGAGCATTATCTCCGAAGAGGCCTACGCCATCGCGACGAAACTCTGATCCGATGCTACATCTTATCCATCAAATCCGGCAGCCAGCGCGCGAGCTGGGGGAACGCCATGACCAGCAGCAGGGCCAGAAGCTGCAGCCCCACGAAGGGCATGGCGCCGCGGGCGATGTGGCCGAAACGGATGCCCGGCGGGGCGGCGGCCTTGAGGTAAAACAGCGAAAAACCGAAGGGCGGCGTGAGAAACGAACTCTGCAGATTCACCGCGATGAGGATGGCGAACCAGGCCATATCGATACCCAGATGTAACGCGATGGGCACCAGGATGGGCACGACGATAAACACGATTTCCAGAAAATCGAGAAAGAAACCCAGCACAAAAATCACCAGCATGCTGACCATGAGGAAGCCCCACACGCCGACGGGCAGGGTGGTCACTGAAATCGAAAGGCTGACCATGCCGAAGATCGACATCCAGGTGCCGGACATCGGCGACTTCAAGGACGTGGCCGTCATCGAACTGCTGGTGAAGCCCGGCGACAGCGTG
>JANNJF010000620.1:0-1916 GCA_031405715.1 Gammaproteobacteria bacterium
AACCCGACAAGGCAATCGAAGTACAGCCTGCAGGCGCGGTCTGCACCTGCATGGTGGCGCCGAAGCTGACAAAGGCGTGATAGTCCCGGGCATCATGACCGCCGTTATTGGTCAGGGCGACGGTCAGCGGCAGCGGCTGTGCCGGATTATTCGTCAGGATAAAGATCAGCTCACTACCGACAATGTCGATGTCGAGATCCTCCGGCGACACCGGGATGTTGCTTTGCACCATCGGCGCCGGGCGCTGGATGATGCCCGGGTTGCAGAATTGCTCGAAATCCACGTCGAGGCGATTGGTCAGGCTCGGCGTGTTGTTGACCGGGTCGGTATTCGGTGGGGTACTGTTGGGCGCCTCGACACGCACATCCAGGTTGGCCACCTTGTCGTAGTTCTGCGGCTTGATCAGCACGATGCGGAAGGTGACCGTCAGCACATCGCCATGGCGCATCAGGTTGCGCTGGTCCGGGTAGTTCACATGCACCGTGCTGCTGGTGAGACTGAAGCGGGGGGCCGTGTTGCTCAGCGGCAAGGCCGGGTTGGTGGTGGTCAGCGGAAAGGTGCCGGCCGCGGGGTTGGTCCAGGTGATCAGGTTGGTCATACCGGGATAGCTGTTGCCATAGGCCGGCGCCATGCCCACCGTCGGCGTGAACGTGGGATCGACCACGTACTCCGGCGGCAGCGTATCGGTGAAATTAATATTCTTGACCGTGCCGCCGGTTTGATTGCGGAAGATAAGCGTGACCGTGCCCTTGCTGCCCACCGGCTGCGCGGTGTTGGTGCCGGTCAGGTTCTGGGTCACGGTCAGCCCCGAGTTGGTGACGACCGTGCTTAACGTCGCGGTATGACTGGCACGGAAACCACCGGGTATCGACCCACCGGTCGTGGCCGGCGTGGTGATGCCGCCGTCCGGGGCATTGACCTCACAGCCCCACTGCACGTCGGAGACGGTATTGGTCCGGGGACCGACGCAGGAGGTGGTGATCTTGCCGACAAAATAAAGGAAGGCGCTGCCATTGGCCGGGGCATCCACAAAGGCCCCCGGTTCATCGTTGGACGGGCTCCCAAAGGGATCGTCCACGGCGAAGTTCGGGATGGTGTTGCCCACCGTCAGACAGGGGGAACCACCGGGGCGGATGCCGTTGTTGGAGGTGATGGCCGAGGCAGTGGCCTCATTCGGGCACAGGTAATTGATGACGAAATTGCCGGTGTCCATGACATCGTCGATGCGCAGGTCCTGCAAGGCCGCGAGACCCTGGTTTTGCACCTGGATGCGCCAGATCACGTCATCGTTGATATTGCCGTAGGCCGTATTGGTATAACTACCGGACGACTGCCCCGCATCGGTGTTACGGCCCAGCTTGGTGACCCGCGGCACCGGCTGGCGGATGGGCATCTCATCCACGTCGGTGTCGGTATAGGGGATGGTGACCTCGCAGCTGGGGGTGAAGCGCACGCTGCCCTGGAAAGTCCGGTTCGCCGAAACCAGGGCCTCTTCACTCAGACCCGTGAAGCGCCGCACCTGATAGCGGATTTCAATCGCTTCCTTATTGCCGGCCCCACCGGACTGCCCTTCGAGCGTGAAGCCGGCGGGAAAGGTCCACGTCAGGAGGGATCCGTTGGGGCCGCTCACCACCGGATTGAATGCCGCGGGCGCCGCCACGTTGGTGCCGACGAAGGTGGTGGACCCCGGCACATAGGTCAGGCCCGAGGCCCGCAGGTCCTCGGTGACCACGATATTGCTCAGGTCGCCATCATTAGTATCCCGCGGATTGGTCACCCGCACGCGCACCGATCCGACACCGCATAACTCGCAGTAACTATTGGCCAGGTCGTGCTGAATGAAGCTGTTAGTGTTAAGCGCGGGGGTACACACCGCCAGCGCGCTATTCAGCGGCAACAAAATAGCCAGAGCGGCC
>JANNJF010000621.1:0-3860 GCA_031405715.1 Gammaproteobacteria bacterium
CTTCTTCCAGTACCTCTTTGGTCTTTTCGGCATGGAGTTCGATCAGTCGGCCTGCACGATCCTTGACCTCGAATCGTGCACCGTAGGGCGCTACGCCCGCTTCACGCAGGATGTCGAGGCCGACGATGACATGGGTGGGGGAGGCTGACATGGGGACATTGTATCGCAGAAGCGGGAGTGGCGGGCTGTATGTCCGTTACACCACGTCACGCAGACTGCTGAGTGGGTAGCGCACGCCGCTGAGGTAATCGTCGACGCAACGCAGCACCTGGGGGCTGCGGTGCGACGCCACGGACTGGCGGATGGCCTCGTGCGTCAGCCAGAGCGTGCGCAGGATGCCGTGGTCCAGTGGTCGCTCCGGCTCGTGCCGGAGCAGGGTTCCGGTGAAGGCGAAGCGCAGATAAGTCACCTGATTGCGCGGGCTGAGCCAGCGGTAGACGCCGAGCAGGGCCTCGGGCCGGAAGTGCCAGGCGGTTTCCTCCAGGGTTTCGCGTACCACCGCCTGCAGCAGGGTTTCGTTTTCCTCCAGATGCCCGGCAGGCTGGTTGAGTGCGATGCCGTTATCCACGGTCTCTTCCACCAGCAGGAAGCGGCCGGACTGCTGCACGACGGCAGCCACGGTGACATGGGGTGACCAGATCATGGGCAGGGCCTCATCACGTTACGTCGCCGCACGCCACCCCCCCGGTTGCAGCCCCTTGAGCGTCCAGGGGCCGATGGCGTAGCGAATCAGCCGCAGCGTCGGGTGGCCTACGGCCGCCGTCATGCGCCGTACCTGACGGTTGCGGCCCTCGGTGAGGGTCAGTTCGATCCAGGCGGTGGGGATGCGCAGGCGCACGCGGATCGGTGGATCGCGCGGCCAAAGGTCGGGCTCCTGCATGGATCGCACCTCCGCCGGACGGGTCTTGCGTCCCTCAATCGATACGCCCTGACGCAGTGCTTTCAAAGCGGCCTCGTCGGGAATGCCTTCGACCTGTACCCAATAGGTTTTGGGCATTTTATGCCGCGGGTCGCTCAGGCGATGCTGCAGCTGTCCGTCGTCCGTGAGCAGCAACAGGCCCTCGCTGTCCCGGTCCAGGCGTCCCGCCGGGTAAACGCCGGGCAGCTTGATGTACTGCGCCAGGGTTTCCCGCTCTTCGGCGTCGGTGAACTTGGTCAGGACGTTGTAGGGTTTGTTAAACAGGATCAGCATCGGCGAGCAGTTCAGTATCGGTGTGCGAATAAGCGGGGGCACAGCTGCAGAGGATGCGCAGGGGTGCCACGCCGCGGTTCTCGACGCAATGGGGCATGCCGGGAGGAATGCAAATGGTGTCGCCCTGCGCGATCGGGAAACGTTCATGGCCGAGGGTCATGAGGCCGTCGCCTGCGACGATGTAATAAATCTCCTCCGAGCGGTGATGTCGGTGCAGGTGGGTAGCGCTGCCGGGCGCAATTGTGGCCTCCGCCAGGCTCTGCTGGACATTGCCGTGTGTCGCCGGGTGCATGAGTTCGCGAATTTCCGAACCATCGCGGGCAATGAAGGGCGTGATCGCGGAGTAGGAGGTTTTCATGCCCATAGATTACAGGACCCGGGCCGGTAGTGTTAGAATCCGCGCCTCATTTGTGTCCCGCGGAGAAGGTCATGGCTTACCAGAAGATTGTCGTCCCGAGCGGCGAGAAGATCAGCGTCAACCGGGATTTTTCCCTCAACGTACCGGATCAGCCGATTATTCCCTTTATCGAGGGCGACGGTACCGGCGTCGACATTACGCCGGTGATGCGCAAGGTGGTGGATGCGGCCGTGGCCAAGGCCTACGGCGGCAAGCGGCGCATCGCCTGGATGGAGGTGTTTGCGGGGGAGAAGGCCGTGGCGACCTACGGCGACAATGCCTGGCTGCCGGACGAAACCCTGGAGGCGGTCAAAGACTATGTCGTTTCCATCAAGGGACCTCTCACCACACCGGTGGGTGGTGGTATACGTTCCCTCAATGTGACCCTGCGGCAGAAGCTCGATCTGTATGTCTGTCTGCGGCCGGTGCGTTACTTTACCGGCGTCCCCAGCCCGGTGAAGGAGCCGGAGAAAACCGACATGGTGATCTTCCGCGAGAACTCCGAAGACATTTACGCCGGCATCGAGTGGGAGGCGCAATCCGCAGAGGCCAAAAAGGTCATCGCGTTTCTGCAGAAGGAAATGGGTGTCACCAAGATCCGCTTTCCCGAGTCGTCCGCCATCGGCATCAAGCCAGTGTCGCGTGAGGGCACCGAGCGCCTGGTGCGCAAGGCGCTCCAGTATGCCATCGATAACGACCGCCCTTCCGTCACCCTGGTGCACAAGGGCAACATCATGAAGTTCACCGAAGGCGGCTTCAAGACCTGGGGTTACGCCCTGGCGCGGCGCGAGTTCGGCGCCCAGCTCATCGACCAGGGGCCGTGGTGTCGTTTCAAGAATCCGCGCAGCGGCCGGGAGATCATCGTCAAGGACGTGATTGCGGATGCGTTTCTGCAGCAGATTCTGCTGCGTCCGGAAGACTACAGTGTCATCGCCACCCTCAACCTCAACGGTGACTACATCTCGGACGCGCTGGCCGCCCAAGTGGGTGGCATCGGTATTGCGCCGGGGGCGAATCTTTCCGATACCATCGCCATGTTCGAGGCCACCCATGGCACGGCGCCCAAATACGCCGGCAAGGATCAGGTGAATCCTGGCTCGTTGATTCTGTCGGCGGAGATGATGTTGCGTCACCTGGGGTGGTCGGAGGCGGCGGATCTCATCATCCAGGGCATGAATGGTGCGATTACCGCCAGCACGGTGACGTATGATTTTGCCCGGCTCATGCCCGGCGCCCAGCAGGTGAGTTGTTCCGGATTCGGCGCGGCCATGATCGCTCACATGTAGGCCGCTATTCTCAGCTGTTGCGCAGGTGGCCTGGCTCCCAGCAGCGCCGGATGTGGTATTGGGTTTTCAACGCGGTCCATCACCCTCATCGTGTGTGCGCGCCAGGTGGTCGGGAAAGGGGACACCCGCGTCCAGGAGGAGCTCCACCAGTTCTTCGGCCACCTCACCGAGTTCGTTGCGTTGCTCGTATAGGCCCTCCAGGAGGCGCTCAGCCCGGCTCTCGTCGAACATGGCGCTAGCCTGATCCAATGTCAGTTTGCGGGTGTTCAAGGGTGAGCCTCACTTTCCCTTAGAGGAGCGCTGTGCATGCGCCTCCAGAAAGTTGGATTGCGGTAGACGGCGTGACGAACCCGGTCTGGGCGCGATCGAGAAACCAGGCAGCGCCATCGCTGAGTCGGCGGGGACTGGCGCATAGGCTGCGTCTTTTCTGTCAATTCATTTGTATCGCGGAAGGTCTTCTGTAGAAGCGTAGCAAATTAAACGTGGGTTTTCCGGTATACGCTGGGCTACGGCGACGTGCGACCGGCAGGCGGTAGCGTTACACGATGATCGGTCAGAGAAGCCGTCAAAAAAAGAAACCCGGCATAAGCCGGGCACAGGAAAAATACATCTTAATGCTATTTGCAGTACGCTAGACGCCGCGTATGTTGCTGGCCTGAGGCCCTTTGGGACCCTGCTGGATCTCAAATTCGACCTGTTGACCTTCTTTCAACGTTCGTATTCTAAAATGTCGCGGTAAAGTTTTAGTGATTTATCAATGTCGCTTACACCAATCATGCAGCCTGATGGTCCACCGGTAAGTTGCTTTCCGTTTCCAAACCAATCAATTCCTTCTACAATCTGAAATAAATTTCCGAAAGGATCAGTGAGAAGCTGTTAAATCACTGTAATACCCTGACGGGTACCTGTCTGCGTTCATTTTTTGGTTTTGAAAGCTGTGCAGTGGCTGGGTATTTTTCTGGCATTTGCCGGCATTGCCGAGCCG